>DASVOL010000224.1:0-3097 GCA_036383375.1 Bradyrhizobium sp.
GCCACCGCCGTAATTCAAGGGCCTTTTCCTCAACTTTGCCTATTCAAGGGGCATGCTGGTCTGGAATCGAGCAGCTTTCTCTATAGATTAAGCGGTCCGAAATCACGATGATTGTTTGAAGATGCCGCTCCTGACTATCCATCACAAGACCGTTTATCGCTATGCGCGCCCGGTGGCGTTCGGCGAACACCGCATCATGCTGCGCCCGCGCGACGGCCATGATCTGCGCGTGCTCGACAGCGCACTTGTGATCGACCCGCAACCGATGTCGCTGCGCTGGATTCACGACGTGTTCGGCAACAGCGTCGCGATCGCCACCTTCGACGAGCGCGCCGACACGCTGTCCTTTGTCTCGACGGCGACGGTCGAGCACAATCCGGCCGATACGTTCGCGCTGACGCCTGATGACGCCGCGTACTTCTATCCGTTCCTCTACGACGATGAGGAATTCCCCGATCTGCAGCAGTTCATCACGCCGCAATATGGCGACCCGAACGGCGAGTTGTCGGCCTGGGCGCGGCGCTTCCTCGATGTCGAGGCGCCGACACTGACGTTCAATATCCTGAGCGAGATGACGCATGGCATTCGCGAGGCGTTCAGCTATCGCAAGCGTTACGAGCAGGGCACCCAGCACCCGCTCGATACGCTGCGGACGAAGTCCGGCACCTGCCGCGACTATGCGCTGTTCATGATCGAGGCGCTGCGCCGGCTCGGCATCGCCGCGCGCTTCGTCTCCGGCTATCTTGCGATGCCCCCGGGCAGCGCGCATGGCTATGTCGGCGGCGGCTCGACCCATGCCTGGGTGCAGGTCTATCTGCCGAGCGCCGGCTGGATCGAGTTCGATCCGACCAACGGCATCGTCGGCACGCGCGACCTGATCCGCGTCGCGGTGGCGCGCGATCCGCGCCAGGCAGTGCCGCTGCACGGCGTCTATCTCGGCGCTGCGGACGCTTATCTCGCCATGGACGTCGACATCAAGGTGGTCTCGGTCGGTGAGAGCGCGGCGGAGCGGGAGACGGCCTGACGATGCAGATCAAGGTCGGCTTCGAGATCACCTACACGGCTCCGCAGCCGACCCCGATGGTGATCATGCTGTCGATCCATCCGTCGCGCTTCGCCGACATCGTCGGCACCGAGAGCATCTCGGCCGAGCCTGATGTTCCGATCGGGCTTTATCGCGACGGCTTCGGCAATGTCTGCGGACGTCTGGTGGCACCTGGCGGTGGCGTCACCTTTCGTGGCAGTGCGCTGGTGCGGGATTCCGGGCAGGCTGACATCGTCAACCCGGCGGCGCAGCAGGTCCCGATCGAGCAATTGCCTGACGACATGCTGCTCTATCTGATGCCGAGCCGCTATTGCGAGACCGACAAGCTGACCGACATCGCCTGGTCGCTGTTCGGCAACACGCCGCAGGGCTGGGCGCGGGTGCAGGCGATCACCGATTTCGTGCACCATCACGTGACGTTCGGTTACGAGCATGCTCATCATATGAAGTCGGCGCACGACGTCTATGAAGGCCGCGCCGGCGTCTGCCGCGACTTCGCTCATCTCGCGCTCACCTTCTGCCGCTGCATGGGCATTCCGGCGCGCTACTGCACCGGCTATCTCGGCGACATCGGCGTGCCGCCGGATCCCGCGCCGATGGATTTTTCCGGCTGGTTCGAGGTCTATCTGTCGGGCCAGTGGTACACGTTCGATGCCCGCCACAACACGCCGCGGATCGGCCGCATCCTGATGGCGACCGGCCGCGACGCCGCCGACGTTGCGCTCACCACGAGCTTCGGCCGCATGACGCTGACGAAGTTCGTTGTGGTGACTGACGAGGTGGTGGCGGGTTGATGTCGAGCCGTCACCCTGAGGAGCGCGAAGCGCGTCTCGAAGGGTCGACGGCCACCAGCCGGGCCGTGCATCCTTCGAGACGCGCGTTCCGCGCTCCTCCAGCGACAAAGGCGTAGCCTTTGCGCGGGGATGACGGGAGATCGCCAGCGAGTAATCCATCTTTGCGGCGGCATGGATTGCTTCGCTTCGCTCGCAATGACATAGAGGGCCATGACCTCCGACCTTCTCTTCGTCTACGGCACGCTGATGCGCGGCTTCGACCATCCGATGGCGAAGCTGCTCGCCGGCAATGCCGAATTCCTCGGACCCGCGCAGTGCCGCGGCCGGCTCTATCTGGTGAAGCATTATCCGGGCCTGGTCGCGTCCGACGATCTCGCCGACATCGTGCACGGCGAATTGTTTCGTCTCCGCGAGCCCGAGGCCATGCTGCGCGAATTCGACATGTATGAGGCCTGCGGCGAAGGCTTTCCGCCGCCGACCGAATATGTCCGCGAGATGCTCCAGGTCACGCGCGCCGACGGCAGCGTGACCGAGGCGTGGACCTATCTCTACAACTGGCCGGTCACCGAGCTGCCGCGGATCGCGTCAGGACGGTTTCTCGAACATTAGGGCTGAGGCATAGTTCGCACACGTCGTCATGACGTCTTCATCCGTCTTCTGCCAGTTGGAGAAATCTACCGTGACCAGGCGACCGACGAACATAATCACGGCCATGCTAGCACCGCTTATGTTCTTTGAGGGGCGATGCGAGGACAAGGAAACGCTTCGAAAATTGATCAAACTGGCGAATGACAAGGCGCGCCGCAGGGAGGCGCACGCCCTGTTTTCTGAGATTAGGAAGAAGACGCTAGCAGCAGAGAAATGCGACGATCAGTTAGCTCTCGCTCAGTATGCCTTCGAAGAGATTTGCGCCAAGACGCTCTACAACCTGACGCGTGAGCCCGCGCCGTTCGATCCCGATTCTCCGTTTTGGGTCCTGCCGCTTGCGCTGGAACTAGGGCGGATGCTCGGCACTACAGACGCTGGCGAGATAAGTCCCCTGTTGGCAGCAAAGTAGGTCAGGCGGCCCAAGGCCGACGGGCAATGTCAGATTTCCCGCTCAACCCGGATGTCCACCTCGCGCTCGACATAGCTCCACTCCTCGGTCGCGCGCAGCATGCCGACCAGCTCGTCGAACAGGGCGACGTGCTCGGGGGCGAATTCGAACCAGGTCAGGAAGTCGAAGGGCATGCCGAGGTCGCGGGCGTGAAACAGCTGG
>DASVOL010000225.1:0-3858 GCA_036383375.1 Bradyrhizobium sp.
CAGGAACTGGCTCGGCTGGCCGTCGCGATAGCGGAACACCGGGCCGAGATAGCTGAAGCCGGCCGGCTGACCGGCGCGGGGCGAGGCAAGGTAGTCGCGCGCCACCGGGATCGTGAGATCCGGGCGCAGGCAGAGCTCCTCGCCGCTCGGGTCGGTGGTCAGATACAGGCTTTTGCGAATGTCCTCGCCGGACAGGTCGAGGAACGGCTCGGCCGGCTGCAGGATCGAGGGTTCGGACCTCAGATAACCGGCCTGCGCGAACGAGGCCAGCAGCGCATCCGCCCATAGGGCGGATCCGGCGGCGGGTCGTGGTGCGGCAGCTTCGCTCATCTCGACGTCCAATTCGCTCCGAAATCGCGTTTCAGAGCGGGTTCCAAGGGTGGTGTTGGCGGAGCCCTTAGCATGGCCGTATCAGGGTTTCGACAGGGATCAGCCAAGTGGCTTAATGATTGGGTTCGTTAACGATTTTGCGACGGCTTGGCTAGGGGAAGATGTTTCCCACAACAGATGGCCGTAGCCCGGGGCATCGGCTGATCTTGCTGGCGTGCCCACTGGTCGGCCCGTCATCCTGAGGTGCGAGCGCAGCGAGCCTCGAAGGATCGACGGCCACCAGCCGGGCCGTACATCCTTCGAGGCTCGCCGAAGGGGCTCGCACCTCAGGATGACGGGGATGCTCCCCAGTCCCCCAGCGCTGCCTGCACCAGCGCCAGCGCGGCGACGGCGGCGGTGTCGGCGCGCAGGATGCGTGGTCCGAGGGCGAGGCGGAGGATGGAGGGCTGGCGCAGCAGGAGCGCGCGCTCCTCCTCGGCAAAGCCGCCCTCAGGGCCGATCAGCACGTCGATCCCGCCGTTTCCGGCGGTCGCCGCTTGCAGCGCCTGCACCGGGTTCGCCACTTCGGCAGCCTCGTCGCAGAACACCAGAAGCCGCACCGGATCGCGCCCCGCCAGGAAACGTTCGAGCGGGAGGGGATCGGCGACCTCCGCAAGCGAGATGATGCCGCATTGCTCGGCGGCTTCGACCACATTGGCGCGCATCCGCTCGCTGTTGACCCGCGACACCTGGGTGAAGCGTGTCAGCACCGGCACCAGCCGTGCCGCGCCCATCTCGACCGCCTTCTGCACCATGTAGTCGAGCCGCGCATGTTTCAGCGGCGCGAATACGTAGGTCACATCGGGCAGGCGGTCCTGCGGCCGGGTCTGCGCCGTGATCGTCAGCGTGTCGGCCCGCTTGCGGCCGGAAATCTCCGCACGCCATTCGCCATCGCGGCCGTTGAACACCAGCACGGTGTCGCCGGCGGCAAGCCGCAGCACGTTGCCGAGATAGTTGCTCTGGTCGCGTTCGAGCGAAACGGTCGCGCCGGCACCGAGCGGGGCATCGACAAACAGGCGGGGGCTGCGAAAATCGAGTTCAGGCATGTCCTAGGTTCCTGAGCCGCGTTCTAGCCCAAAGGTGCTGCCAAGTATCGCCCGCTGCTGTTGATTGCGATCGGAGGGGATCGTCAGATTCCGTGACCGGCATCGCCTGTGCCGGCTAAACGGCTTCAATGCGGCGGGGCCAGTTAACCAAGCCGGGCGACACCGTAGTCCCTCGGACTCGTCAGGACCGCTCCGGCCAACTACTACAGGGGTGTCGATATATTGCTTCTGTCACCAAGTCATTTTTGAAGTCCGAGGGGTCGCTTGCACGCGGCCCCTTTTACCGTTCGGACAGCGCGCGGAAGCCGCCGATTCAAACCGAGGCATGACCGAAAATCCCGTTCAGGTGCATTTGATGCCCCGGTTTTACCGCCGTTCGCAGCCTAAAGGCTTCAAATCGGGGAACAATTTAATGTGGCCGGTGTGGCCCTACGCCGCGCTGTCGCCCAAATCCACGGGTTGTTAAGGGCTCACAGGAATCGTAAAACGCCCCCAAATTTCGTTTGCTTCGTTTTGTTGCGCTGGGGTTGCCTGGACCTTTTGCCGGAGAAACACCCTCGATGATCCGCCGACTGATCGTGCTGACCGTTGCCGCGACCGCCCTGTCTGCGGGGCACGCCGCGGCCCAGAGCGCCTTTCCGGCGCCGTTGCCCAATCAAGGCCAGGCCGGTACCGCATCGGATCCCGCGTTCCCGCCGGTGAACGGCGCGCGTGCAAGCCCGAGCCGGGCAGGCACCGCTTCGGATCCTGCGTTCCCGCCGGTCAACGGCGCGCCGGCAGCCAGGGTCGGCGTCACCCCGTCGGCATTTCCGTCCAATGGTGCAGCTCCGATTGCCGGCGGCGGCCTGTCGTCTCCGCCGCCTCCGCCGAGCGCCGGTGGTAGCGCGGCCGGCGATGCCTGCATGAAGGATTTCGTTCCGCTGCGCGAAGAGACCGAGAAGCGCGGCAAGGCGATCAAGGCGGCGAGCGACCGGCACGCCAGCCCCCAGGAGGCCTGCAAGCTGATCGGCAATTACAGCCAGGCCGAAGTCAGGATGATCAAATACGTCGACACCAACGCGGCGAAGTGCGGGATCCCGCCGCAGATCTCCAATCAGCTCAAGGACGGTCACAAGAATACCGAAGCTTTGCTGAAGAAGGTCTGCAACGTCGCGGAGCAGGCGGCGGCGCAGCCGCGCGGCCCCGCGGGACCGTCGCTGAGCGACGTGCTCGGCTCGTCCGCCTCGCTGCCGGAAGCAACCCCGACCAAGAAGGGCGGCAGCACCTTCGACACGCTGAACGGCAACGTTCTGACCCGATGATCGGGCGCACGATGATTGACCAGCCAATGATTACGCATTTATGAGCGATGTCTCCGCCCGCGTTGCCGATTCCACAGGCAACTGGGTGGATACCCATGCGCCGGTCTGGTCGCGGCCCTACCTGCGGCTTGCGCGCTACGACCGTCCGATCGGCTCCTGGCTGCTCTTGATGCCGTGCTGGTGGTCGGCGGCGCTCGCCGCCGGCGTCGCACATGACGTGCGCTCGCTCCCGCTCGTCGTGCTGCTGTTCTTCATCGGCGCCTTCGTGATGCGCGGCGCAGGCTGCACCTGGAACGACATCACCGATCGCGATCTCGACGCCAAGGTCGAGCGCACCCGGTCGCGGCCGATCCCGGCCGGGCAGGTCACGGTGACGCAGGCGGTCGTATTCATGGTCCTGCAGGCGCTGATCGGGCTCGCGGTCCTGCTGCAGTTCAACCGCTTTGCGATCATGACCGGCATCGCCTCGATCGTGATCGTCGCGATCTACCCGTTCATGAAGCGGATCACCTGGTGGCCGCAGGTCGTGCTCGGCCTCGCCTTTTCCTACGGCGCCTTGATGGGATTTGCGGTGACGCTCGAGCGCATCGATGCGGCCGCGATCGCGCTTTACGCCGGATCGATTGCCTGGGTGATCGCCTATGACACCATCTACGCCCATCAGGACGCCGAGGATGATGCGCTGATCGGCGTCAAATCCACCGCGCGCCTGTTCGGCGCACGCACCCATCGCGCGCTGGTGATCTTCTATGGTCTCGCCGTGCTCTTGATCGGCGTGGCGTTCGCGCTCGCGGGCGCGCGCTGGCCGGCGTGGATTGGGCTAGCGGCGTTCGCACTGCATCTCGCCTGGCAGGTCCGCCGGCTCGACACCAGCGATCCCGCGCTTTGCTTGCGCATCTTCAAGTCCAACCGCGACGCCGGCTTCATCCTGTTCGCGAGCCTGGTCGTCGCTGCGGTGCTGCGGGCAGCGTAGCGGCGCGCACTGTCGCGGATGTCTGACTCACCGGCCGAACCACACATTCGGTGTCGTCCCTGCCTAGTGCGCAATTGCGCACGGGAGCAGGGACCCATAACCACCAACATTCATTGTTGAGCGAGGCTGGAACGACAAGTCGCGTCTTCACAACATCGGCTGCGGCGTA
>DASVOL010000226.1:0-1830 GCA_036383375.1 Bradyrhizobium sp.
TACCTCGCCTCGTTCAACGAGACCGCCGATCGCTCGGCCCACGATGCCGTGGCCGCGAAGCTCGAAGCTGCGACCGCCGTCACCACCGCCGCCTCGACCGGCGCGCGGATCTATCAAGGCGCATGCGCCGTCTGCCATGAGGTCGGCGGCCCGCCGCTGTTCGGCACCCGGCCGTCGCTGGCGCTGAACAGCAATCTGCACAGCGATGCGCCCGACAATCTGATCCAGGTGATCCTGCACGGCATCGCCAAGCCGGCCATGACCGATCTCGGCTACATGCCGGCCTTCAAGGACAGCATGAGCGACGGCCAGGTCGCCGAGCTCGCCTCCTTCCTGCGGCGGCAATTCGCCCCGGGCAAACCGGCCTGGACCGATGTCGCCGCCACGGTCGGCCGTATACGGCAGACCATAGCGCGCTGACCTGCCATGTTCCGCCCGATACCCACTGGGCGGGCGGCGTCCGGCAGGCTAAGGTTCCCGCATGACCGTGACAGACATCGCGACCCGGACCTACAACCACGGCTGGCGGCTCGACCCGATCGTGCGCAGCCTGCTGGACACCGATTTCTACAAGCTGTTGATGCAGCAGATGATCCGGGAAAGCTATCCGGACACGCGCACGACCTTTTCGGTGATCAACCGGTCGACCCATATCCGGCTTGCCGAGGTCATCGACGAGGGTGAGCTGCGCGCCCAGCTCGATCACGCCCGCACTATCCGCTTCAGCAAGAAGGAACTGATCTGGCTCGCCGGCAACACGTTCTACGGCAAGACCCAGATGTTCTCGCCCGATTTCATCAACTGGCTCTCCACCTTCCGCCTGCCCGAATACGAGCTGCACAAGGTCGACGGCCAGTATGAGCTGCATTTCCACGGGCCATGGACCCACACCACGATGTGGGAGATCCCGGCGCTCGCGATCCTCAACGAGCTGCGCTCGCGCGCGGCGACCAAGACCTATGGCCGCTTCGCGCTCGACGTGCTCTACGCCCGCGCCAAGGCCAAGCTGTGGGCCAAGGTCGAGCGGCTGCGCAAGCTGGACGGCCTGCGGCTGTCCGACTTCGGTACGCGCCGCCGCCACGGCTTCCTGTGGCAGCGCTGGTGCGTCGAGGCGGTGAAGGAAGGCCTCGGCCCGTCCTTCACCGGAACGTCGAACGTGCTGCTCGCGATGGACAACGACCTCGAGGCGATCGGCACCAACGCGCACGAGCTGCCGATGGTGGCCGCCGCGCTCGCCAACGACGACCAGGAGTTGCGCTGGGCGCCCTATCGCATCCTCGACCAATGGCGCCACGCCTATGGCGGCAACCTCCTGATCGCCCTGCCCGATGCGTTCGGCACCAAGCCGTTCCTGCGCGACGCGCCGGACTGGGTCGCCGACTGGACTGGCTTTCGTCCCGACAGCGCGCCGCCGATCACGGCCGGCGAAGACATCATCAAGTGGTGGAAGCAGAAGGGCCGCGACCCCAAGGAGAAGCTGCTGGTGTTCTCCGACGCGATGGATGTCGGTTCGATCGAGGAGACGTTCCATCACTTCAAGGGACGCGTGCGCGTCAGCTTCGGCTGGGGCACCAACCTCACCAACGATTTCGTCGGCTGCGCGCCTGACGGCACCGCCGAGCTCGATCCGATCTCGATCGTGTGCAAGGTGACGTCGGTCGATGGACGCCCCGCCGTCAAACTCTCCGACAATCCGGAGAAGGCGACCGGCATCCCCACAGAGGTCGAACGCTATCTGCGCGTGTTCGGCAATGTCGGCCGTGTTCGCACTGCAGTTCACGTCTAAACCAACAACGCACCGATCACTCCGATCGACTGACCTGACGAGCT
>DASVOL010000227.1:0-4973 GCA_036383375.1 Bradyrhizobium sp.
AGCTCGGTCTTCGCCTTGTAGTCGTTGATGTCGTATTGCACGATGACGCGCCGCTCCGGCGCCTGGCCGGGCTGGCCGGTGCGCAGGATGATGCGCACGGTCTCGTTCCTGATCTCGTTGCGGATGTATTCGACGAGCTCGAGGCCGGCGACGTCGGTCTCCATGATGACGTCGAGCAGCACGGCCGCGATGTCGGGGTTGTCCCGCATCAGCGTGCGGCCTTCGGCCGCAGAGTAGGCCGACAGGATCTCCAGCGTCGCGCCGTTCAGGTTGTAGTCGCTGAGCGCAAAACGGGTGCCTTCGTGGACGGCGTGATCGTCGTCGATCACGGCGATCTTCCATTTCCGTACCGGCGAGTCCTCCGGGGGGCTCTCGGTGTCGTCGATCAGTTGGAGGACATCGTCCTGTTCGGCCATTGACTGGTTCCGTCGGCTGCTGCGTCAGTGATCGTGGGCTCACCCTTGGCGATCCTGGGCATGATAATGCGAAAAGTGGTGCCTTGTCCTACCCTTGACTCCAGCATCATGCGTCCGCCGAGCTGCTGGGTGACGAGGTTATAGACGATATGGAGGCCGAGGCCCGTACCACCTTCGTTGCGGCGCGTCGTAAAGAACGGGTCGAACGCCTGTCGCTGCACGTCCGGCGTCATGCCAGCCCCGTCGTCCGCGAAGATGATCTCGACATCATCAGCGCCGCGGCCGCGCGCCGAGATCGTGATGTTGCCGGAGCGGCCGCCGGCGAAGGCATGATTGACGGCGTTGAGGAAAAGATTGGTTAAGATCTGCCCATAGGCGCCGGGATAGCCGTCGATCAGGAGCCCGTCGGGCACATCGACGGACAGCGCGATCGCCGCCTTCTTCAGCACCGGCCGCAGGCTCGCGACGATCTGGTCGGTGGATTCGCTCAGGGCAAACTGGCGGCGTTCGGCATGCGAGCGGTCGACCGCGACCTGCTTGAACGACTGGATCAGCTCGCCGGCGCGCTGCAGGTTCGAGACCAGTTGCTGCGATGCGTCACGCGAAGCGCGCACGAATTCGTCGAGCCTGGAGCGGCGCAGCGGCTCGGTCTTGAGGTCGTTCTCGAACATCTCGCTGCGGCGGGCAAAGCTCGAGGCGACCGTCAGGCTGATGCCGATCGGATTGTTGACCTCATGGGCGACGCCCGCGACGAGCCCGCCGAGCGCGGCGAGGCGCTCGGCATCGATCAGGTTCTGCTGCGCGGCGTTGAGCTCGAGAAGCGCGCTCTCGGCCTTCTCCTTGGCGCTGCGCAGCTCGTCCTCGGTCTTGCGCTTGGCGATCGCGTTCTCGCGGAACACCTCGACCGCCCGCGCCATCGCGCCGACCTCGTCCTTGGCCGAGGTGCCCTGCACCGGCCGGTCGAGGTCGCCCGAGGTGATGGTGCGCATCGCGGCCATGATCTGCGCCAGCGGCAGCCGGATCGACAATGCGATCATCACGCCGGCCGACATGATGACGCCGAGGAAGATCACGGCGATCGACAGCACCCGGCGCGAGATCGACGTCAGCGTCTTGTCGAAGGTCTCCTGCGCCTTCTGCTCGCGCTGGCGCATCTTCACCGAGAGATCGTCGATCGCGCCGATCGCATCGGCCTGGCTGGCGTCGATCGAGTTGCGCAACAGGTCGGTGCGGTTGGTGAGCTGTTCGCTGAGCTTGCCGAGCCCGTCGCGCAGCTCGGCGGTCTTGACCTTGAGCCGCGCCAGCGCCATGCGCTGCAGATCGTTCTCCGCCATATCGGTCATGACGGGGATCGTCTTCTCGATCGTATCGATGTTGCGGCGGGCCTCCTCGGCCGACGAGGACGCCAGCGAAAGATAGTAGGCGTTGGCGGCGACCAGGAGCGAGGTGAAGGCTTCGCGCGACTTGCCGAGCGCGGGCCAGATCAGCGCGTCGCGATGGCCGGTGGCGCCCTCGATGATCGAATAGAGCCCGGCCATGTCCTTGGTCGGCGTCAGCACCTCTTCGTCATAGGTCTTGGCGATCTTGGTCTGCACGGTGCGCAGTTCGCCGAAACCGTCGAGGAAGCGGCTGGTGACGCGCTCCAGCTGCTCGACCGAGCCCGACAGCATCGGGTCGGTCGAGGCCCGGTTGGTCAGCGTGCCGAGCACGGCCTCGCGCAGCAGCAGGATTTCCGCGAACAGGTCCGGGCTCGGCTGGTTGATGTAGCGATGGATCAGGTTCTGCAGACGGCTGGTCTCGCTTTCGAGCTTGGCCAGGATCTTGTCGGATTCCCGGACCTGGCGGACATCGTCCCAGGCCGAGCCGAGCACCTTCGCGCCGTTCCAGATCAGCACCGCGAGCACGATCACGACGGCGGAATTGAGCAGCGCGATCGAGAGAATGCGCCAGCGGATCGGCACCGCGCGCAGCAACTGGACGATGCGGAAACGGCCCTGCGGCCCAAAGGCCGCCCGCCGTCGCATCGTTCCGTTCTGTTGAGGCGCGTCCAAGATCCGGTCACTCCACGTTGCGGATGCGTTCGATCAGCGCTGCTATCGCCGGATCGCGCTCCGCCTTGGCATAGATGCCGGCCACCGCCGCCTCGAACGGCTTACGGTCGAAATCGGTCACGACCTTGACGCCGGCGAGCTCCGCCTGCTTGCGCGAGTGCTCCTCGAGCTCCCGCCACTTCTCGCGCATGTACAGGCTGGAGCGCTGCGCGGCCTCGCGGAAGATGGTCTGCTCATCCGGCGTGAGGCTGGCCCAGGCCTTGCGCGACATCACCAGCACTTCGGGGCTCACGGTGTGCTGGGTCAAGGTGTAGTAGCCGGCGTATTTGTAGTGGCCGGTGGTGACGAAGGACGGCCAGTTGTTCTCCGCGCCGTCGATCAGCCGGTTGGCGAGCCCGGTCAGCACCTGGCCGTAGGCCATCTCGACCGGCTGGGCGCCGAGCGCGCGGATCATGTCCGACATCTGCTCGGATTGCTGCACGCGCAGCCGCAGCCCCTTGAGGTCGTCGAGCGAACGCACCGGGTGGACGCTGTTGTAGATCGAGCGGGCGCCGGAATCGTAGAAGGTCAGCCCGACGAAGCCTTGGGCCTCGAGACTGTTCAGGATATCGTTGCCGATCGGTCCATCCAGCACATGCTGCAGGTGCTCAAGGGATCGAAACAGGAACGGCATCGCCAGCACGTTCACGGAAGGCACCATGGTTCCGATCAGCGCGACATTGGTCCGGTTCAGATCGATGGCGCCGGCCCGGGTCTGCTCCAGCGTCTCCTTTTCCTCGCCGAGCTGGCGGGAATGGAAGACCACGATGCGGTGCCGGCCGCCGGTACGTTCGGCGATCAGGCGGTCCATGTAATTCAGCGCCTGGACCGTCGGATAGTCTTCATTCTGGGTATCGGCGGTGCGGAATTCGCGCGCAAAGGCACTCGCCGAGATCGCTGTCCATAGCAGCGCGACGGCAAGCGTTATTGTCCGCGAAAGGCCGGCGCGGCGGTACACAGGCAACAATTCCCCTTGTGATTTGTGTCCGGGGCGGGAGCAAAAGGTTCAACGCTTTTAGCAGAAGGGCGGTGGTTCGCCCATCGGCCAAAACGTGAAAACCGCGCTGCAACCTGCGGCGTCGATTGAATTTGCGGTTGTGGCGCCGTATGACCGCGTGTTGGCATCCGGGAGCGACTCGTCGTGAAGTTCGCCTTGAAGCTGTTGTATCTCGCCGTCGCGACCCTTCTGCTTGTGGCACCAGCGCAGGCGGCGACCGAGATCATGTGGTGGCACGCGATGTCGGGCGAGCTCGGCAAGCAGCTCGAGAAGCTCGCCGCCGACTTCAACGCCGCGCAATCCGACTACCGGATCGTGCCCGCCTACAAGGGCAACTACACCGAGACCGTCACCGCGGCGATCTTCGCGTTCCGCTCGCGCAGCCAGCCGGCGATCGTTCAGGTCAACGAGATCGCCACCGCAACCATGATGGCGGCGCGGGGCGCGATCTATCCGGTGTTCGAGTTGATGCGCGATCAAGCGGAGGCGTTCGCGCCGTCGGCCTATCTGCCCGCGGTGGCCGGCTACTATGCCGATGTCGACGGCAACATGCTGACGTTCCCGTTCAACGCCTCGACGCCGATCCTGTACTACAACAAGGATATGTTCCGCTCCGCCGGGCTTGATCCGAGCGTACCGCCGAAGACCTGGCCGGAGCTCGGCATCGTGGCCAAGCGATTGCGTGCCGCGGGTGCGATGTGCGGCGTGACCACGTCATGGCCGTCCTGGATCAATGTCGAGAACTTCTCTGCCTTTCACAATCTGCCGATCGCGACCAAGGCCAACGGCTTCTCCGGGCTCGACGCGCAATTGATCTTCAACAACCCGCTGGTGGTGCGCCACATCGCGCAGCTCGCGCAGTGGCAGGCCGACAAGACCTTCGACTATAGCGGCCGCGGCCAGACCGCCGAGCCGCGCTTCCAGAAAGGGGAGTGCGGCATCTTCATCGGTTCGTCCGGCACGCGTGCCGACATCAAGGCCAATTCGAAATTCGAGGTCGGCTACGGCATGATGCCGTATGATCCCGACGTGCAGGGCGCGCCGCAGAATTCGATCATCGGCGGTGCGACGCTGTGGGTGCTGCGCGACCGGCCGCGCGCCGAATATGCCGGGGTGGCAAAGTTCTTCGCCTATCTGTCGCGGCCCGAGGTGCAGGCCGCCTGGCACCAGAACACCGGCTATTTGCCGATCACCCGCGCCGCGTTCGATCTCAGTCGCACGCAGGGATTCTACGAACGCAATCCCGGCACCTCGATTTCGATCGAGGAGGTCACGCTGAAGCCGCCGACCGACAATTCCAAGGGCATCCGGCTCGGCTCGTTCGTCCTGATCCGCGACGTGATCGAGGAGGAGCTCGAGCAGGTGTTCGCCGGCAAGCGTTCGGCGCAGGCGGCGATGGACAACGCCGTCGAACGCGGCAACCGCCTGCTGCGCCAGTTCGAGCGCGCCAATCCGGACCGGTGAGGGGCA
>DASVOL010000228.1:0-6905 GCA_036383375.1 Bradyrhizobium sp.
GGACGGAAGTCCATTCACCGGCGGCATTAAGCCACGTCGAATCCGCTAGCCGGGGCCCGCGCGCAAATTCCGTGATTGCAAAAATCACTCCTAGTTTGGTTTTATTCTAATTCTAAAGTGGAGTGATTCTAACGCCGAATCACTTCGAGAGGCTTCCGAAACGTTTCGGAACAATGCTGTGCAGTGCTAGGTGCGCCCTTATGTCGCGGATTTCCATTCCGCCGATCCAGGGGGGCACATGTCAACGCATCACCGCACGGGCTTCAGTGCATCGAAATTCGAGCTTGGCTTCGGATCGAGGCGCGCGGCGCTGCTCGCCGCGACTGCGCTGTCAGTCTTGACCAGCGGCGGCGCCCTCGCGGCAGACGATAGCGCGAACGAGGCATTGCTGAAAAAGCTCGACAAGATGGAGCGGCGGATCCAGGCGCTCGAGGCCGAGTTGAAGCAGAAGGACAGCCGCCCACCCGCGCCGCAGGCCGCCTCGATCCGGAGCGCCAATGCCGCGGCTTCGTCGGTCGAGCCGAAAGAGGCGACAGACACCAAGGACCCGAAGGACGCCAAGGGCAAGCCCGCGGCTCAATCAGCGCAGACGCCGGCCAAGCCGATATTGCAGCTGCCCCCGCTGCCTGCGGTGGGTGACAAGCCTATTCTCGGGCTGGCGGACTCGCCCGTTGCCGGTCTCAGCATCGGCGCCTATGGCGAGATCAAGTTCGGTAGCATGCAAAACCCTTCCGCCAACGGCCAGTGGCAGAAGGGCTTCGATGCTGCACGATTCGTCTTGCTGCCGACCTATGCGATCACGCCGAACATCATCTTCAACGCCGAGATCGAGTTCGAGCACGCAGGGTCCGGTTTTGACAACGACGACAAGCTGCACGGCACCGCGGAGATCGAGCAGCTCTGGATCGATTTCAAGATCCTCGATCAGTTCAACTGGCGTGCGCCCGGCATCGATCTCGTGCCGATCGGCTATATCAACCAGCATCACGAGCCGACGCAGTTCTACAGTGTGAACCGGCCCGAATTGTACAACGGCCTCATTCCATCGACCTGGAAGGTGCCGTCGAGCAGCGTCTACGGCACCATCAGCGAAGATTTGAAGTATCAGGTGATGGTCAGCACCAGCAACGAGGACTTCGGCGACACCTTCGACAATCGCACCGCGGCCAAGACGGTGCCGCTTCCCGGAACGCCCTATGCCGCGGGCATCGACGGCTTGAACGGGCTCGGGTTCTCCAGGCCTCCGCTCGGTGACTTCCAGCAACTCAACAATGCGGTCGCCGTCTCCGGACGGCTCGACGTCACGCCGACATTCGTACGCGGCTTCGCCGGAAGTGTGAGCGCCTACTTCTCGCCGAACACGACGCCACGGGGCGCGCATGACGATCTCGGCAATTACCTAGGGCACTCCAGTCTGGCGATGTTCGACGCCGAGTTCCGCTACCGCGTCCCTGAAACGGGCCTCGAGCTTCGCGGCGAGTATGTTCACGCCGAATTCAGCCATCCGGAGAACCTGCGCGCGAACAACGATTCAGATCCCACCAACAATGTCGGCAAGGCGATGAACGGCTATTCCGGCGAGATCGCCTATCATGTGCCGCTCGGCACCGTCCTGAACAGCGAGTGGGAGGCGGTACCCTTCTATCGCTACACCTACCAGAATTTGCAGAGCGGCGGCTTTGCCGGCACGGATGCCAACATGCCGACCGGCGCCGGCCAACGCCAGTTCCACACCGCCGGCTTCGCGCTCTTCCCGTCACCGAAGATCGCACTGAAGGCGACCTATCAGCACGTCATCGATAAGAGCATCACCGGCGCGATGTCGGATTCGTTCCTCGGCGGCGTCGGATTCTTCTTCTGAGATCAGCACGATCGTGTCGGAGCAAACACTCCGCGCGCATGATGAAAACGATTGGAGCCAGGTGAGAGATGACGTGGGTTCGATATACACTGCCTGCAGCGGCGATCATGTCGGCTGCTTCGCCCGCCTATGCCGTTCAGTATCTGTCGATCGAGGAGGCGCAGAAGCAGGCGTTTCCGTCGGCGACGCATTTCACCGAAGTCCAGGCAGGCCGGGTCTGGAAGGCTGAAGCCGGAGGCAAGGTCGCAGGCTTCTTTATCTTCGACCGGGTGATCGGCAAGCACCTGTTCATCGACTATGCGGTGGCGCTGACGCCGGGCGGCGCAGTGCATAAGGTCGAAATCCTGCAGTATCGGGAGTCCTATGGCGGCGACATCCGGAGTCCGAGCTGGCTGGCGCAATTCGCCGGCAAGACCAGCGGCAGTGCGCTGAAGATCAACGGCGACATCCGGAATATCTCCGGCGCGACACTGTCGTCGACGCATGTCACGGAGGGCGTGAAGAGGATTTTGGCCGCCTATGCCAATCGCCTCCGATAGCATTCGCCGCGCCCGGCCGCTGCTCGGCACCTTCGTCGAGATCGAGGTCTCGGCTGCCGCCGGACCCTCGACGGACGCCGCCATTGACGCCGCATTCGATGCCGTCACGCGGGTCCATCGGCTGATGAGCTTTCACGAGCACGACAGCGACGTCAGCCGCCTCAACCGGGAAGCCGGCGACCGGCCGACGCGCGTTCATGCCTGGACGTTCCAGGTCCTGGAGGCTGCGCTCGAGATGCATCGCCGCTCCAAGGGGGCTTTCGATGTCACCGTTGCGCCGGTGTTGCAGGCCATGGGCCTGCTCCCCGGACCGAACGGCGATCGCGTCATGGGGGCGGAACGGAGTCTCGACAATGCGATCGAGCTGCTGGGCGAACAAGCCGTGCGCCTTCGATCACCGGACGTCACGATCGATCTCGGAGGGATCGCCAAGGGCTTTGCTGTCGACCGCGCAGTCGAGGTGTTGCGCAGCTTCGATATTCCGGGCGGGCTGGTGAATGCCGGCGGCGATCTTCGGGCGTTCGGACAGGGACCGCACACGGTCCATCTGCGCGACCCCCGCGACCCGCTCCGCTTGCTCGCTCGTATCGAGCTGGCTGATCAGGCGCTGGCATCGACCGCGCTTCGTTTTGATTTGGTCGACGGAGCGTCTCCGGGTACTTCGGCAATCATCGATCCCGCCACGAGCAATCCGACCAACGTCGCGATCGGCGCCACCGTCTGCGCGCCCTCATGCATGATCGCCGACGCGCTGACGAAGGCTGTCATGATCTCGGGGACCGATGCCGGCGACCTGCTTGAGCATTACCGGGCAAGTGCCTTGCTGATCTCGAGCGACGGAGACGTTCAGATCACTTCCGACTGGCCCCAGGCGGTGCATCTTGCGGCTTAAACGTTCATTTCGCTATTCGATGTACGCGACGTTCGGAGCGCTGTTGCTGACGGGCGCCGGCTGGCTGGTCGCGGATTGGCAAAAGAACGCTGCCGCCGACGAGATCTGGCAGCAGGCCGCGGCCAATCTATTGATGGTTCATGGCGGGGTCGCCATGCTGGCGCTGCTGACGCTGGGCGCCCTCATCCCCGTGCACCTGCTCCGCGCGTGGCGGAGCCGGAAGAATCTCATTTCGGGATCGATCATGGCGGCGTTCAATGCGGTCCTGATCTTGACCGCCTTCGGGCTCTATTATCTTGGGTCCGAGCAGGTGCGGCCCTGGATGAGTTGGATCCACCTCATAGCGGGATTTGCTCTCTCCCTGATGTTTCCGCTTCACATCTGGTTGGGCCGACGGGAGTCGCGGTGAAGCGCCTCATTGCACCGGCGGGTCGCCCGAGGTGCGCTTCTTGGCGAGGTCCATCTCGGTGACCGCGATCAGGATCTCGGCGCGGGTCTTCAGGTCGGGCGCTTCCAGCATCGCCTGCTTCTCGGCCGGACCATAGGGCGACATCATCGCCAGCGCATTGACCAGCGCTTCGTTCGGCGCGGACTCGATGCCTTCCCAGTCGACCTTCAGATTGTTGGCCTCCAGGAAATCCGCGAGCACTTCGAGCAGCGCCTTGCGGTCGACGGCGTCCTCGCCCTTGCGTGCGGTGAAGTCTCCGGTGAAGGAGAAGAAGTCGACCTTGCACTGCCGGTACGCCGTCTGCACGGTGAGCTCCTCGATCACCTTGAAGCGCGCGACGCCGGTCAGTTCGAGGATGTAGCGGCCGTCGCCGGATTCGGCGAGCTGGGTGATACGACCGACGCAGCCGATGCGGAACAGCGCCGGCTTCGCCTCCTTCTGCGAATGCGCGACGTCGGGCTGGATCATGCCGATCAGGCGGTGACCGTCGCGCAACGCATCGTCGATCATCGCGAGATAGCGCGGCTCGAAGATGTTGAGCGGCATCTGGCCGCGCGGCAACAGCAGCGCGCCAGGCAGCGGGAACACCGGGATCACCTCCGGGAGCTCGCCGGGCCCGCGATATTCGGCATTGATCGGCATCTGCGGTCCCGCTGCTGTGACGGGCGTGCGTTACGAGAACAATATCGTCGACAACCGCCTGCGCCCCTCGACGGTTGCCTCATCGGTGCCGCCCCACGCCTCGAACAACTGCACCAGCTGCTTGCGCGCGCCGTCGTCGTTCCACTTGCGGTCACGCTTGACGATCGCGAGCAGCTGCTCGGTCGCCTCCGTGCGCTTGTTCATGGCGTTGAGCGCGGTGGCGAGATCGAACCTCGCCTGATGATCGAGCGGGTTTGCGGCGACTTTCTGTTCCAGCTCCGCGATCGGTCCGACCGACTGCGCCTGTTCGGCGAGGTCGATCGCCGCCTGCACCGCCTTCACCGCGGCGTCATTGCGCTTGGATTCCGGCACCATCGCGAGCGTCTGCTTGGCCTGCTCGACCGCACCCGACGTGACGTAGCATTTGGCGAGGCCGGCCAGCGCCGCGATGTTGGTGGCGTCATGCGCCAGCACCTCGGCATAGATCTGTGCCGCACCCTCGACATCGCCCTCGGCCAGCACGGCGTCGGCCTCGGCCAGGATCTCCGCGAGATTGGGCTCGCCGGCGGCGGGCACACCCTTGGTGATCTTCTCGATGAAGGCGTTGATCTGGCTCTCCGGCACCGCGCCCATGAAACCGTCGGCGGGCTGGCCGTTGACGAAGGCGATCACGGCCGGAATCGACTGGATGCCCATCTGGCCGGGGATCTGCGGATGCTCGTCGATGTTCATCTTGACCAGCTTGACCCGGCCCTTGGCGTTGCGGACGGCCTTTTCCAGCATCGGGGTGAGCTGGCGGCAGGGACCGCACCAGGGCGCCCAGAAGTCGATCATGACCGGCTGGCGGCGCGATTCCTCGATGACGTCCTTGACGAAGGTCTGGGTCGTCGTCTCCTTGATCAGATCGGGCGCTGCCTGGGGCGTGGGGCCGCCCTGCTCCATTATCGTCACGTTGTCCTCGCCTTGGTCTTCTGAGGTCGGAAAAATACGGGGGCGTTCTAGCACGCTCCGGACGGCGTGTTCAGCCGTTCTGTCAGGCCAGAGCATGATCCCGGAACATGCTCCGTAGATGGCGGTCGGCCGGCAAAATTCAATTGCTCGCGGCCCGGTCTGTTCCATCGGAGATCGGGTGGGTTTGAAGTCGGGAACGGCCGACGATGGCGCTCCTTCATGGCAACAGGGGATCGCCCATGGCAAAGGCCTATTACAGCACCGTATTCGAGCAGCCGGCCGGCGAGGTCTGGAAAATCATCCGCGATTTCAACAATTACCCGGTTTGGGTCCGCGGTGCGGGCAGCAGCGAGATCGAGGACGGCAAGTCCGGCGATACCGTCGGCGCCGTGCGCAACGTCTTGTATCGGGAGCGGCGGATCCGGCAGCGGCTGCTCGCCCAATCCGACGTCGAGCGCTTCCAGACCTACGAATTCGCCGGTCCCCCGACCCTGCCGATGACGGATTTCAGCGCGACCCTGCGGGTGACCCCGGTGGTCGACGGCGACCGGGCCTTTATCGAATGGTGGGCGGTGTTCGATTGCGACGCGGACCGCCGCGTCGAACTGGCGCAGACGCTGACCGGCTGGTTCGAGACCTGGCTCGAATCGCTCCGGGACGAGATGGCTCTGAGGCTGGTTCCGGCCGAAACATAAAAAGAAATCGTCGCGGTGGCCGGTTTCGGCCGATTCGGGGTCAATTTTTAAGGAAACCGTGCGATTTCGTGAAGCTCGGACCGCGCTCTTGTGTTGCATTCACAGACAGCATTTGGCATAGGTCTGCCGTTGCCGGCGAGCGATCGCCGCCATTTCGGATGCGGGTGTAGCTCAGTGGTAGAGCACGACCTTGCCAAGGTCGGGGTCGAGGGTTCGAGCCCCTTCGCCCGCTCCAAAATATCTCGCTGACCGAGCTGACAGTCCGATGAAGGCCCGCCCATTGGTGCGGGCTTTTTTGCTGTTCGGGCGGTGTTGTGATCTCGCGACCTGCTACGGCCGCTTCTGGCCGCAGCCGCGCGTGAGTGACGCGGCGAATGTCAGGACCTGCGAGGCGGTGTGTCCCGTCGGCGCGGTGAAGCTGCATTCCGGCTCCGACATCGATAGCGCCACAACCGAAGCGGGCGAGAGCTGCAAGGCGCTCGCAGATGCATTCCGATTCCAGCGCGCGATCGTGCCGCACTGCGCGTGCAGCGCCGCCGCGTCGACCGGACTGTTGCCGATCGCGATCGCGGACGACATGATGCTGCGGACCAGCGACATCATCGCCGCCGACCACGGCTTCAAGATCGCGGCGATCTTCCGCGGGCCGAAGCGCAGTGTGTTGTTCAGGCCGTTGCCGAAGGCACAAGCGCCGGGCGTTCGCGCTTCTCATCGCGATCGAGCGTTAGCTTCGTTCGAATATTACGCTGCGGTGCAGAATGCCTTGTTATCAGGCAGCCAGCGCGAGAAAATTTCGTCTCAAATTTCGTCTCAACTTGTTTTGACGCAGCGCACACCATTGCACGCGCTTTTCAGCGTCGATGGATGTGCTACCATT
>DASVOL010000229.1:0-2478 GCA_036383375.1 Bradyrhizobium sp.
TCCTACTCATGCGCAGGGACGGAAACGCTTCGAGGCCATGGTGATCAAAGCTGCCGATATGCTGATTGCACGACGCGCCGACACCCGCGCGCGGGCCGACTTTGCAACCTGGAAGATGATGGCCAAGCTGAACGGCGCCTCTGCCCTGCCGCCCGAGGCGCAGAATTTCCTCGCGATCTACAAGAAGCTCACGGAGCAGATGAGCGACGCCGAGGCCAGCGAGGCGACCATCCAGGAGATGTACCGCACCTACTATGCGGAGATGGGCGGCGCCGGCAAGGCGCCGGAGGTTCCGGCGCGCACCCGCGAGCCGGTCGCCGACACCGGCAATGTCACCGCATTCCGCCGCCTGCCCGCCAAGAAGACGGCCGCGTCTGCACCGAACGCCAAGCGTCCGATGCCGGTGGCGATGATCTTCGCCTGCCTCGTCGTGGCCTACGTCGCGATCCGCTACTACTGGAAATAGCGCGGCTTCGCTTCAAGCCATTCCCGCCTTCATCATGGACGCCCGCAGACGCTGCGGCGTCGCGTCGCGCGTCACAGGCCGCTCAATCGCCGCAGCGTGGAATATCGCGGGCGATCGATCGCGCCTGTGCCCTAGGCGATGCGCCCGATGCCGGGCATAATGGAGGAACTCAAGAACAAAAATCATACTGGAGGGAAGATGAAGCGTTCCATTGCAGCCCTGATCATGACGACGAGCCTCGTCTTCGCCGGCGGTGCATCGGCGCAGACGATGGACAAGGTCGCCAAGGTCGGCGCCCTCGGCGATCAGTCCGGTCTCTATCAGGATATCGGCGGTCCCGGCTCGACGGTGGCGGCGCAGATGGCGATAGAGGATTCCGGGCTGCTGGCGAAGGGCTGGAAGATCGACCTGATCTCGGCCGATCACCAGAACAAGCCCGACGTCGCGGTCAACATCGGCAAGCAATGGATCGATGTCGAAAAGGTCGACGTGTTCGTCGATCTCGCGGCCTCCAATGTCGGGCTCGCGATCGCCAACCTCGCCAAGGACAAGAACGTCGTCAATCTGAACTCCGGCTCCGGCTCGTCCGACCTCACCGGCTCGCAATGCACGCCGAACACGGTGCACTGGTCATACGACACCTACATGCTCGCCAACGGCACCGGCCGGGCGCTGGTCAAATCCGGCGGCGACACCTGGTTCTTCATCTCGGCGGACTATGCGTTCGGCCAGGCGCTCGAGCGCGACACCACTGGGGCCGTCACCGCAGGCGGCGGCAAGGTGCTCGGAAGCGTCAAGCATCCGCTCAACACGGCTGACTTCTCGTCTTTCCTGCTGCAGGCGCAGAGCTCCAAGGCGAAGGTGATCGGCCTTGCCAATGCCGGCGGCGACACCACCAATGCGATCAAGCAGGCGGCCGAATTCGGCATCGTCTCGGGCGGCCAGAAGCTCGCGGGCATGCTGATGTTCCTGACCGACGTGCACTCGCTCGGCCTCAACGTCGCGCAGGGCCTGAATTTCACCGAGAGCTTCTACTGGGACATGAACGACCAGACCCGCGCGTTCTCGAAGCGCTTCATGGAGCGGTTCAAGAAGAACCCGCCGACCATGGTGCAGGCCGGTGTCTACGCCTCGCTGATCCATTACTTCAAGGCATTGGAAGCGCTCGGCGGCAATCCGCATGACGGCCGCGCCGTCGTCGCCAAGATGAAGGAGCTGCCGACCGACGATCCGCTGTTCGGCAAAGGATCGATCCGGATCGACGGCCGCAAGATCCACCCCGCCTATCTGTTCGAGGTGAAGAAGCCGTCGGAGTCGAAATATCCGTGGGACTATTACAAGCTGATGGCGACCATCCCCGCGGATGAAGCCTTCCTGCCGCTCGAGAAGAGCGCCTGCTCGCTGGTGAAGAAGAGCTGAGACGCCGTGATTCCGGGCCTCGCTAGACGAGCGCCCGGAGTTCATCGATCCGCCGGGCATGCGGCAGAATGGATTCCGGGCTCGCGCCCTTGTCGCGCCCCGGAATGACCGCGGCTACTTCTTCGGCTTGTTGAACGTGACGGGAAGCGTGAAGGAGAACTGGTCCTCGGTCAGTCCGGCCGGCGGCGCCGGCACCGGATCGGAACGGTGCACCATCGAGACCGCGGCGTCGTCGAATGCGACGTCTCCCGACGTTTCCATCACAGCGACCGACAAGACCTTGCCGAGACGATTAAGCACGAGGGCGAGCTTCACCTTGCCCTCCTTGGCCTTGACGTTCTCCGGGAACTTCTTGTGCAGGTCGAGATAGGCGCTGATCTTCTTGCCCCATTTGGCCGTCAGCGCGAACTTGTCCTTGCCGATCCCGGGATTGGGCGCTTTCGTCGTCTCCGACTGACGCGCGTCCTCCAGCTTGGTCGGCGCGGCCGCCTCTGAAGCCTGCTGCGCTTCCTGCGCGTTGGTCTCGACCTTGGCGACCTTGGCCTCGTCCTCCTTCTGCTTCTTGGCGGTGTCCTCCGTCACGATGCGATCGG
>DASVOL010000230.1:0-8561 GCA_036383375.1 Bradyrhizobium sp.
TACGTGTTCGAGGGCATGCGCGCCGTGCTGCTCGACGGCACCTTCCGCACCGACCTGATGATCGAATGCCTCGCGCTCAATGCCGTCTATCTCGGCATCGGCTTCACCACATTCGTCGCCCTGTTGCAGAGCGCCCGCCACAAGGGCGGCCTGCTCACCATGGGCGAGTAAGGGAGACATCCATGAGCCGCATTGAACGCTTTTTGCCCCGCAGACATCTGACACCGGTGTCGCCAAACGCCACCCCCGCGCAGGACAATGCGCCTGTGAGCCCCGGTATCGATGAGGCGCCGGCCATCGCGGTCGAGGACCTCTGCAAGAAGTACCGCACCCATTGGGCCGTCGACGACGTGAACTTCAACGTGCCCAGGGGCTGGACCGTCGGCCTGCTCGGCGGCAACGGCGCCGGCAAAACCACCACCATCGCCATGATCATGGGCCTCGTGGTGCCAAGCTTCGGCCGCGCCATGGTGCTGGGCCACGACATGGCGACCGAGCGTCACAAGGTGCTCAGCCGGATGAATTTTGAAAGCCCCTATGTCGCGTTGCCGGGGCGGCTCACCGTGCGGCAGAACCTGACGGTGTTCGGACGGCTCTATGGCGTCGCCAATCTCAAGGCGCGGATCGAGGAGCTGATCGAGGATTTCGGGCTCGGCGACGTGCTCGACCGCGTCACCGGGCGGCTCTCGGCCGGGCAGAAGACCCGTGTCGCCGTGGCGAAGGCACTGATCAACGACCCGGATGTGCTGCTGCTCGACGAACCGACGGCATCGCTCGACCCTGACCGCGCCGAGTGGGTGCGCAGCCGGCTGCGCGCCTACCAGAAGCGCCGCGGCGCCACCATCCTGCTGTCCTCGCACAACATGACCGAGGTCGAGCAGCTCTGCGACTTCGTCGTCATCATGAGCCAAGGCCGCATCGTCGCGATGGGTCGTCCGGGCGAACTCGCCGAGCGCTTCAAGTGCCGGGACCTCGACGAGGTCTTCATCTATCTGGCGAGGGTGGCGTGATGTCCTCATTTGGTTCTCCGAACGACAAACCGGTTGCGATCCGTCAGGAACGCCGTTCGGACGTGGCGGCGCGAGAGGGCCTGCTCGACGCCGCATTCGGTCCTGGCCGCTTGGCCAAGACCTCGGAGCGGCTGCGCGAGGGCCGCAAGCCTGCGCGCGGCCTCGCGTTTGTCGCGCGCCGTGGCGGCCAGCTGGTCGGCACATTGCGGCTGTGGCCGGTCGTGACCGCCACCGGTCACGCCTGCCTGCTGCTCGGCCCGCTCGCGGTGGCGGAGGACGCGCGATGCCTCGGCATCGGCGCCGCGCTGATGCGGCAGGCCTTGCAGCGGGCCGACCTGCTCGGACACCGCGCCGTCATCCTGGTCGGCGATGCCGCCTATTACAGCCGCTTCGGCTTCTCGGCGGCGCAGACCGGCGCGCTCCGGATGCCCGGTCCATATCAGCACGACCGCCTTCTGGCCTGCGAGCTGGTGCCGGGCGCGCTGCGCGGGGCGGGCGGCCTGATTGCCGCAGCCGGCCTGCCGCCATCCCGGCTGTCCGGATTGATGGACCGGATCGCCGGCAGCCAGGTCCCGGTCGGGCAAACCGCCTGATCCGGCACCTTTTCCGCTGCGGGGGCATGGCGGTTTGGTTGTTCTTGGCGTAAAGCAGCCCAAATCGTCATGCGGCTGTGCCGCCTGCCGGGTACGCAGCCTCAGGTCGTCCCGCTCGACGTTCTGCACCCGGACCAATCAAGGTTTCCCATTCCGTGCCCTTTCCGACCACAAGTCCGCCGCTCGCCCGCGCCTTGGCTGAGCGCAACTACGAACAGCCGACCCCCGTCCAGCTTGCCGTGATCGCGGACGACGCCGTCGACCGCGATCTGCTCGTTTCGGCCCAAACCGGCTCGGGCAAGACCGTTGCCTACGGATTGGCCATGGCCAAGGATTTGCTCGACGGCGCCGAGCGGTTCGAGCCGGCCGCCGCGCCGCTGGCGCTGATCGTCGCGCCGACCCGCGAGCTCGCCTTGCAGGTTCAGCGCGAGCTCGCATGGCTCTATGAGCATGCGGACGGTCGCGTCGTCTCCTGCGTCGGCGGCATGGACCCGCGCCGCGAGCAGCGCGAGCTGGCCGCGGGCGCCCACATCGTGGTCGGCACGCCCGGCCGGTTGTGCGACCATTTGCGGCGCGGTCGCCTCGACATTTCGGGATTGCGGGTCGTCGTCCTCGACGAGGCCGATGAGATGCTCAATCTCGGCTTCCGCGAGGACATGGAATTCATCCTCGAGACCACGCCGGACACCCGCCGCACTTTGCTGTTCTCGGCGACGTTTCCGCGCGGCATCGTCGCGCTGGCCAAGCAGTATCAGCAGCAGGCGTTCCGGATCGAGGTCGCGGGCGACGAGGGCGGCCACGCCGATATCGAGTACCGCGCCATCCGGGTGGCCGCCGACGATGTCGAGCACGCGGTCGTCAACCTGCTGCGCTTCCATGAGGCACCGAGCGCGCTGGTGTTCTGCAACACGAGGGAAGCGGTCAGGCATTTGCAGGCGGCGCTGCTGGAGCGTGGATTCTCGGTGGCCGCACTGTCGGGCGAAATGACCCAGAACGAGCGCACCCAGGCGCTGCAGGCGTTGCGCGACGGACGCTCCCGGGTCTGCGTCGCGACCGACGTGGCGGCGCGCGGCATCGACCTGCCGAGCCTCGATCTCGTCATTCATGCCGATCTGCCGAAAGACCCCGAGGTCATGCAGCATCGCTCGGGCCGCACCGGTCGCGCCGGCCGCAAGGGCGTCAGCATCCTGCTGGTGCCGCCGGCCCGGCGGCGGCGCGCCGAATTGCTGCTGGATCACGCCGGCATCGACGTGGTCTGGGGCACTGCGCCGCAGGCGGACGAGATCCGCAAGCTCGACCATGACCGCCTGCTGCACGACGCGGTGTTCTCCGAGGAGGTGACCTCCGAGGACCAGGTGCTCGCGCAAGCCTTGCTTGCCGAGCGGTCGCCGGAGGCGATCGCCGCGGCGCTGGCCCGGTTCTATCGCGCGCGGCTGCCGGCGCCCGAAGACATTCTCGATCCCGGCGAGGGCCGGGGCCGCGACCGCGACGATCGCCGCGGCGAGCGCACCTCGCGCCGCGAGGATCGTCCCGCCGGTCCGCGATCGAAGGCCGGCAAGGTCTCCCCGCGTCACGGCATGGAGGAGGCGACCGTCTGGTTCCGCGCTTCGATCGGACGCCGCAAGAATGCCGAAGCGCGCTGGCTGTTGCCGATGATCTGCCGCCGCGGCGGCATCGACAAGCACGACATCGGCGCCATCAAGATCTCGGATACGACCACCGAGTTCGAGATCGCCGCGCGGGTCGCGGATTCCTTCGCCGTCAAGATCAAGCGTCCGGACAAGGAAGACACCATCCGCATCGAGCCGCTGGCGGATGCTCCGCAGCGGCAAGCCCCCTTGGACAAGCCGGCGCGCAAGCCCAGGCGAGAGCCTTGGCGCGACAAGGATGACGGCGGCCACAGCGCACCGCGCCGCGACGAGCCGCGTGACGATGCGTCCGCAAAGCGACGCGGCAAGCCGGACCGCGAGGCGAGAGCGTATGCGAGCGAAGGCGCGAGCCGTTCGCGTGAAGATTATGCGCCAAGGCAAGAATCCGGAGCCCCGTTCCGATCCAATCGGGACGGAAAGGGCGCGAAGCCGAAATTCGACAGCGAGCCGGGGTTCGGCAAGAAAAAGAAGAATCGGAACAAGCTCGGCCAGGCCGGACACTGGCCGGACGTATCGTCCGCGAAACCGAAGTTCGGCAAGAAGCCAAAGAAGAAGCGGCGGGGCTGAGTTGGCGCTGGTCCGCGCCCCAGCGCGTTCCGAATGCCGATGCATGTGTCTCGACGCCGCAGCAAACTCGGTGTCGTCCCGGGAAAGCGCAGCGCGACCCGGGACCCATACCCACCAATGCTTGCCGCTGCATAACGCTGGAGCCACAGCTCGCTTCTACAACGAAGCCCGGTGGTTATGGGTCCCTGCTTTCGCAGGGACGACGATGTGGAGAGAGCCCCGCGTTCGACTCTATTGTCCTTGAAGCCAGGTATTTTTCCGGCGCTTAACCACTCACGCCACAAGCGCGATCTTCGGCACGGTTGCGAGCACCGATTGATTGCGGCCGTTGGCCTTGGCGGCGTAGAGCGCCTTGTCGGCGGCTTCGATCAGGTCGGACCATTGCTGGCCGGCGCGCGGCCGCATGCTGGCGGCGCCGATGCTCACCGTCGTGATCAATTCGCCCTCGCACCATTGCTGGACCTTGCCGCGGATGGTCTCCGCCAGGTTGAAGGCCTCGAGCGCGGTCATGTTGGGCAGCAGCACGGCGAATTCCTCGCCGCCGAAGCGTGCCGGGCAATCGCCGGCGCGGCGCACCGCGTCCGAAATGCAGATCGCAATTCCCACCAGCACCTGGTCGCCGGCCTGATGCCCATAGGTGTCGTTGTAGGCCTTGAAGTGATCGGCATCGATCATCAGCAGCGCGACCGGCTGGCCGTAGCGACCGGCACGGCGCCATTCGCGGTCGATCTCGGCATCGAACTTGCGCCGGTTCTTCAGGCCGGTGAGGGCGTCGGTGGTCGCGAGTTCCTCGAGCTTGTCCTCGGCATCGGCGCGGCGGACGATCTCGCGGGCGAGCACCAGCGTCGCGCTGAGCACGAACAGCACCAGAAAGGCCATGATCGCGCCGATCCGGATCGCCTCGGTGCGCCATAGATTGAAGACGGCTTCGAGCGGCTTGCCGACAACCACGTAAAGCGGCCCGCTGCTGCTGCGCCGGACATAGAGCCGCGCCGTGTCGTCGACCGGGCCCTTGCCGGTGAACGCACCGCCCACCTTCAGGTTCTCGGATCTCCAATCCAGCTGCTCGGCGAGGTTCTTGCCGATCACGTCGAGATCGAATGGCGTCCGCATGATGATGGTGCGGTCGTTGCGCAGCACCGTGATGGTGTCGCCCGGCGTGAGGTTCAGCCGCCCGAACAGATCGTGGAAGTAGCTGAAGCGGATCGAGCCGACCACGACGCCGAGAAAGCGGCCGTCCTCGCCGGTGATGCGCCGGCTCAGCACGATGGCGTAGGCGCCGCGATGCAGCATCGGCCGGCTGACATACAGCCCGCTGTCGGGATGGTCGCGCTGGATGGCGAAATACTCCTCGTCGCTGCGGTTCTCCGGCTGCGGATCGAGGCTCGCCGCGTCGATGGTCAGATTGCCTTTGGTGTCGAACACCTGGATCGCGCCGAAATGCTTTGCGGTCGCGGCGTGATCGAACAGGATCAGCTGGCGCAGTTCCTTGCTGACGCCGCGGATCTCCGGCATTTCCAGATTGCTGGCGACCGCGCGCAGCGACAGGTCATAGAGCTCGATGTTGCGGCTGATATCGGCCTCGATGCCTGATGCCAGATTCTCCAGGGTCCGGCGGGCCAGTTGTTCCTCGCCGCGGCGCATGTCGAACATCACGCCGGCGCAGACCGCGGAGAAGCCGAGGACGGTCGCAACGGACGCCACGATCAGCAGCTTTGCCGATAGCCGCCAGCGCCGCCTTGCGTCGTTTCCCCGTCGAAATGGCATGTCCCGCTCCAAAGCGCCGTCATGCAACGGGAAATCTTGTTGTCGCCTTAAATGGCGACAGCGGCCGCCGAATGGGTTAACGGGTGGTTGCCGGACCCTTATCGTTTGTCATCGAGGATGTTGTGAACGACTACGACGCGCTGCGGGACTATCTGAAGAAGCAGCATTTGACCGAATTCGTGCTGACCTTCGAGGAGATCGAGGCGATCATCGATGCAGCGCTGCCGCGCGCCTCGCACCGGGCTTCGTGGTGGGAAACCTTGCGCAGTCCGCAGGAGAAGATGCCGCAGCGCGAAGCCTGCCTCGACGCCGGCTACATCGCCACCCGCCAGGCCGACGGCAAGAGCGTCAAGTTCAAGCGGATGCCGAAGCCGCGCTAGCTCGCGGCTTCCAGCCGTTCCTCGGTGAGCAGGCGCGTCGCGGCGTCGGCGTCCATCGGCTCGCCGAAGGCAAAGCCCTGCGCGTATTCGCAGCCGAGCTGATAGAGCTCGACCGCGTCGGAATCCGTCTCGGCGCCTTCCGCCACCACTTCCATGCCGAGATCATGCGCCAGCGCGATGATCGATTTCAGGATCACCGGGCGGGTGCCGCGGCTGGTGGTGCGGACGAAGGACTGGTCGATCTTGATGGTGTCGAACGGGAAGCGCTGCAGGTAGGACAGCGAGGAATGCCCGGTGCCGAAATCGTCCAGCGACAGCCCGGTGCCGAGTTCGCGGATCCGCGCCAGCATCTGGGCGGCGTGCTCCGGGTTCTCCATCACCAGCGATTCCGTCAGCTCCAGCTTCAGCGTGCCGCGCGCCACCGAGGAGCGCGACAGCACGGTGCGGATATCGTGGATCAGATCGTGGCGCAGCAATTGCCGCGACGACACGTTGACCGACGCGAAGATCGGCTCGCGTGCGCGCATCGCGCGCTGCCACACCGCGAGCTGACGCGCGGTTTGGTCCATCACGAACATGCCGAGATCGACGATCAGGCCGGTCTCCTCGGCGACGTTGATGAATTCCGACGGCGACATCCGGCCGAGCTTGGGATGGTCCCAGCGCGCCAGCGCCTCGAAGCCGGCAATCGCGCGATCCTCCAGCCGCACGATCGGCTGGTACAGGATCGTGATCTCCTGCCGCTCGATGGCGCGGCGCAGGTCGCTCTCCAGCGTCAGGCGGTCGGTCTTCCGCGCGCGCATCGCCGGCTTGTAGACGTCGATGCGGTCGCCGCCGATCCGCTTCGAATGATACATCGCAAGCTCGGCGTCCTTGATGATCTCGTCGGTCAGCGGCGCCGCCGGGTCGGACAGCGCAAGGCCGATCGAGGCGGTCAGGAAGATCTCACGGTCGTTGAACGCGATCGGCGCACGGATGGTCTTGCGGATGGTCTCGGCGAAATTGGTGATCCGCGCCGGGTCCTGCTCGGAAAGCAGGATCAGGCCGAACTGGTCGCCGGCCATGCGCGCCAGCGTGTCCTGCGGCTTGAGGATGCGGGTGAGGCGGCGCGCCAGCGTCAGCAGGATGGAATCGCCGACTGCGATGCCGACGGAATCGTTGACCTGCTTGAAGCGGTCGAGGTCGATCACCATCAAGGTTGGCCGCAGATTCGGCATGGTCTTGGCGAGGTTCGCCACCGCGCCGAGGCGGTCCATGAACAGCCGGCGGTTCGGCAGGCCGGTCAGATTGTCGTGCACGGAGTCGTGCAGCATCCGCTCTTCGGAGTTCTTGAACTCGGTGACGTCGGTCAGCGTGCCGACCACGCGCGAGACTTCGCCGTCGGAGCCGACCACCGGCCGCGCCTTCAGCGCGAACCACATGAAATGGCCGTCGGGCGTGCGCAGCCGGAAATCCTGCACCAGGCGGCCGCGGCGCTGATCGAGCACGCTGTCGAGCGCGGCGCGGAAGCGGTCCTGGTCGAGCGGGTGCAGCACTTCCAGCCATTTCGCCGCCGGGCCTTCCAGCGTGCCGCGCTTGAGGCCGAGCAGGGCCTCGGTCTCCGGGCTGGTGAACACCTTGTCGGCGGAGACGTCCCAGTCCCAGATCAGATCGCCGGAACCGGTCAGCGCCAATGCGCGGCGCTCGACATCGGAGACGACGCCGGTGGTGGCGCCGCCGCCGGCGAAGGCGTGCTGCATCACCGTAAATCCGATGAGCATCACGATCAGCACGAGGCCGCCGAGCAGCGCCGGGCCGACGATGTCGTTGGTCACGGAACCCGCGACCGTCATGCCGGCCGCGACAACCCAGACCACCAGCAGGAACCAGGTCGGGATCAGCAGCACCGCGCGGTCGAAGCCGTGGGTCGAGAGATAGACGATCAGCGCGAAGCCGGCGAAGGCGATCATCACCAGCGACATCCGCGCGATGCCGGAGGCGACCGCGGGATCGAACAGCGCAAGCGCGACCAGCGAGCCCAGGAAGAACAGCCAGCCCGCGGTGATGTGCGAATAGCGCACATGCCAGCGCGACAGATTGAGATAGGCGAACAGGAACACGAGCAGCGTCGCCGCCAGGATTGCTTCGCCCGAGGCGCGCCAGATGCGCTCGGAGCCGGAGCTCATGTCGAACACCTTGCCCCAGAAGCCGAAGTCGACGCCGATATAGACGAGCACCGCCCAGCCGAGCGCGGCCGCGGCCGGAAACATGACGCTGCCCTTGACCACGAACAGGATTGTGAGGAACAGCGCCAGCAAACCGGCGATGCCGATGACGATGCCGTAGTAGAGCGTGAAGGAGTTGACCTTGTCCTTGTAGGCGTCCGGCTCCCACAGATAGAGCTGCGGCAGCTTGCGCGTGCGCAATTCGGCGACGAAGGTGATGACTGTGCCCGGGTCGAGCGTGATGCGGTAGACGTCGGCGCTCGGGTTCTGCTGGCGTTCGGGCGGATCGCCGGAAGACGGCGTGATGTAGACGATGCGCGACCGGCCCAGGTCGGGCCAGAACAGGCCGGAGCCGACCATGCGGTAATGCGGCGCCACGATCAGGCGATCG
>DASVOL010000231.1:0-2087 GCA_036383375.1 Bradyrhizobium sp.
CATAGTCGATGCCGAGCGCATCGAGCATGCCCGCGATCACCTGCTTGTCCTGCAGCGTGAAGTCGACGCCATTGGTCTGTGCGCCGTCGCGCAGCGTGGTGTCGAACAGATAGAGGCGCTCGCGGCTCATGCGTGGCCTCCCGGCACCGCAACGCCGTCGAGCGTCTTCTGCATCGTGGTGTTGGCGAGCCATTCATCGCCGATAGTGACCGTATTGCGCTGCTGCGCGACGTAGCCGCGCTTGCGGAAGAATTCGAGCGCGGTGTCGCTGACATCGACCTTGAGGGACTTGGTGCCGCGGGCGCTCGCGATCTTCTCCAGCGCATCGCACAGCGCGCTGCCGGCACCCTGCCCGACCGCGCTCGGATGCACATAGAGCATGTCGATGTGATCGGCCCCCTTCAGCGAGGCAAATCCAACCGGCGCGCCCTGCAGTGTCGCGATCAGCGTCAGCTGCCCGGCGAGCTTCTTGCCGAAGGCCTCCTCGTCGTCGGCGGCCATCGCCCAGGCTTCCTGCTGCGCCTCGCTGTAATCGTCACCGGTCAGGTCCATGATCGACGCCGCGAAGATCGCCGCCAGCAACGGCGCATCGTCAGGCAGATACGGGCGCAACGCGGGTGCGGACCGGCTCATCGCGCAACCTCCCAGGTCGTGGTCGGCTTTCCTTCGGCATCCTTGCCGTCCTTGATCGCCACACCCATCGCGGCGAGCTGATCGCGGATCCGGTCGGACTCCTTGAAGTCCTTCCGCGCACGCGCCGCGGTGCGCTCGGCGATCAGCGCCTCGACCGAGGTGGCATCGACGCCGCTGGCCTGCTCCTTGCGACCCTTCCACGCCGCTGCGCTCTCCGACAGGAAGCCGAGCAGCCGCAACGAGCCGGCAAATTCCTTGCGGCTCGCTTCATTGCTCGCGGCGGCATTGCGCAGGCTGTGCAGCACGGCCATTGCCTGCGCGGTGTTGAGGTCGTCGTAGAGCGCCTCGACCATCGCAGGGGACGGCGCGCCGGGCTCGGCGTCGGCCGCGACCGCATACCAGTCGTCGAGCGTCCTTGCGGCTTCTTCCGCGCTCTTCAGCGTCCAGTCCAGCGGCGAACGGTAGTGCGTTCGCAGCATGCTGAGCCGCAGCACCTCGCCCGGCCAATCGGCCAGCAGGTCGCGGATCGTGAAGAAGTTGCCGAGCGACTTCGACATCTTCTCGCTTTCGATCTGCAGGAAGCCGTTGTGCATCCAGACATTGGCCATGCGGTCGGTGTGGAACGCGCAGCAAGTCTGCGCGAGCTCGTTCTCATGGTGCGGGAACACCAGGTCGATGCCGCCGCCATGGATGTCGAACTTTTCGCCGAGATGCTTCCAGGCCATCGCCGAGCACTCGATGTGCCAGCCGGGCCGCCCCTCCACCGCAATGCCTGCCGGCGACGGCCAGGACGGCTCGCCCGGCTTCGACGGCTTCCACAGCACGAAGTCGGTGTTGTCGCGCTTGTAGGGGGCGACATCGACGCGGGCGCCCGCGATCATCTCGTCGAGCGAGCGCTTCGACAGCGCGCCGTAGCGCGGCAGCGTCGAATTGGCTGCATTCATCGCCTGCGGCGAGAACAGCACGTGATCCTCGGCGACATAGGCAAAGCCGCCGGCGACCAGCTTCTCGATGATCGCGCGCATCTCCGGGATGTGCTCGGTCGCGCGCGGCTGGATGGTCGGAGCCAAGCAGCCGAGCGCGGCGACGTCGTCCTGGTACTGCTGATAGGTCAGCTCGGTGACCCGGCGGATCGCCTCGTTCAGGGGCACTCCGGGATAGTCCCGTGCGGCGCGAACGTTGATCTTGTCGTCGACGTCGGTGATGTTACGGACATAGGTGACGTGGCCGGCGCCGTAGCGATGGCGCAGCGCGCGGAACAGCACGTCGAAGACGACAGCGGCCCGACCGTTGCCGATATGGGCGAAGTCGTAGACCGTCGGTCCGCAGGCATACATGCGGACATTGTCGGCATCGAGCGGCACGAACGGCCGCTTCTCCCGGGTCAACGTATCGTAAAGGCGCAATTCCATGGATCACCGTCCCTTGCGGCCGGGCGTCCAGTGATTCTCAGG
>DASVOL010000232.1:0-2941 GCA_036383375.1 Bradyrhizobium sp.
GATGTAGGCGATCTCCTCTTCCGTCAGGTAGCGGCTGATCGCGGTGTAATAGAGCCCCGAGCGCTGCGCGGCCCAGCAGATCTCCATGAAGGCGAGGCGGTTCTCCATCAGCAGCGCGATGTGGTCGCCGGGCTTGAGGCCGAGCGAGCGGAACAGATGCGCGCCCTGGTTCGAGAGCTCGTCGAGTTCGCGATAGGTGATCGCCTTGCCGGACGCCGCCATCTGGTAGGCGATCTTGTTCGGGTGGTTGCGCGCGTGGATGGAGGGATGGGTCAAAGATGTTTCCTCAAACAAGGTGGTCGTCCCTGCCTAGTGCGCAACTGCGCACGGGAGCAGGGACCCATAACCACCGATTTATGTTGTTGACTGAGTTGGGGCCGCAGCCCGGCATAACCACAAGCACCTGTGGTTATGGGTCCCGGCTCAAGGCCGGGACGACACCTTTTGTACGGAGGCCGCTACGGCCTCACCGGACGCTTCTTACAGCCGCTCGACAATCGTCACGTTGGCCATGCCGCCGCCTTCGCACATGGTCTGCAGGCCGTAGCGCTTGTTGCGCTGCTTCAGGGCATGCAGCAGCGTCGTCATCAGCTTGGTGCCGGAGCCGCCGAGCGGATGGCCGAGCGCGATCGCGCCGCCATTGACGTTGAGCCGGGCTGGATCGGCGCCGGTGGTCTTCAGCCACGCGGTCGGCACCGAGGCGAAGGCTTCGTTGACCTCGAACAGGTCGATGTCGTCGATGGTCATGCCGGCCTTCTGCAGCGCGCGCTGGGTTGCCGGCAGCGGCGCTTCCAGCATGATCACGGGATCGCCGCCGATCATAGTGAGATGATGGATGCGCGCCATCGGCTTGACGCCGAGTGCCTTGAGGCCCTTCTCGTTGACGACCATCACACCGGAGGCGCCGTCGCAGATCTGGCTGGCGCTGGCCGCGGTCAGTTTGCCGTTCTCGGCGATCAGCTTGACGCCCTTGATGCCGTCGAGGCTGGCGTCGAAGCGGATGCCTTCGTCGATATGGTGGGTGTCAGTCGAGCCGTCGGCGCGGGTGATCTTCACCGGCACGATCTCGTCCTTGAAGTGGCCAGCCTGCGTCGCCGCGATCGCGCGCTGATGGCTGTTGTAGGAGTATTCGTCGAGCTCATCCTTCGACAGGCCGTACTTCTCGGCCATCATTTCCGCACCGGTGAACTGGCTGAACACGATGTTGGGATACTTCGCCTCGATGCCCGGGCTCTTGTAGTGGCCGAAGCCGTTCTTGGCGGGCAGCGAGGAGGCGAGGCCCATCGGCACGCGGGTCATCGATTCCACGCCGGCGGCGATCACGCAGTCCATGGTGCCGCTCATCACGGCCTGGGCCGCGAAGTGCAGCGCCTGCTGCGAGGAGCCGCACTGGCGGTCGATCGAGGTCGCGGGCACGCTCTCCGGCAGCTTCGAGGCCATCACCGCGTTGCGCGCGACGTTGTTGGACTGCTCGCCGGCCTGCATCACGCAGCCCATGATCACGTCCTCGACTTGCGCCGGGTCGGCGCCGGATCGCTCGACCAGCGCATCGAGCACGGTCGCGGCCAGATCGGCCGGATGCCAACCGGAAAGGCGCCCTCCCTTGCGGCCGCCGGCGGTGCGGGCGGCGGCGACAATATATGCCTCGGCCATGTCTAATCTCCCTGATGTTTCTGGATTGGGCGGTTTCAAGTTGGGCCGGATTTAAGGGGCGGCTCAGCATTTAGTCAATCAATCAATTAACTCTTGAGTGCAGCCCCGCCATGGGCTTATGTGCGGCCTCGATTTACCGGCGGGCCAAAAAACAGCTAGGGAACAGCCGGGGACACAGAGCGGGACCAGAGCGCAGTTGAATACCAGCGTACCGACGAAACTTCCGGCCGGCAAAAATGCCACTGCCGACAAGCTATTGGTCGCAGCCAGCGAGCTGATGATCGAGCGCGCCTCGATCGAGGTGTCGCTGTCCGACATCGCGCAGAAGTCCGGCGTCAACGCTGCGCTCGTGAAATATCATTTCGGCAACAAGGACGGGCTGTTGCTGGCGCTACTCGCGCGCGACGCCGCCACCGAGATTTCGCAGCTCGAATATCTCATCAGCCAGCCGATCACGCCGTCCGCAAAACTGCGCCTGCATATCGGCGGCATCATTCGCGCCTATCACCAGTTCCCCTACATGAACCGGCTGATTCATTATCTCCTGCACGAGAGCTCGCCTGCCGCCGCGAACGAGGTGTCGAAATTCTTCGTCGCGCCGCTGCTGGATTTTCATCGCCGCCTGCTCGCCGAGGGCATCAAGGCCGGCGAATTCCGCAAGATCGATCCGGTGCTGTTCTACACCAGCCTGATCGGCGCCTGCGATCACCTGTTCTTCGGCCGCCACGCAATGTCGCGTGCGGTCGGCGTCGGTCCGGTCACCGACGAGGTCTGCCGCGAATACATCAAGCACATGGAAGCCTTGATCTTCGGCGGCGTGCTCAATCCCGATAAGGAAACGGCAGCGGTCGCCGCCGGATAACAAAGTTCGAGTCTAGAGAAGAAACGCCCAAGGAAAGGTTGTTCCCATGCAGTTGAAAGACGTTGCCGTTCTCATTACCGGCGGTGGCTCCGGCCTTGGTGCCGCGACGGCGCGCGCCATGGCCGCCAAGGGCGCCAAGATCGGCGTGATCGACCAGAACAAGGAAAATGCCGAGAAGGTCGCCGCCGAAGTGAAGGGCGTTGCCCTGCACGCCGACGTCACCGACGAGGAAGCGATCAAGGCGGCGATCGCCAAGGCGGAAGCCGCGCACGGCATCGCGCGCGTGCTGATGAACTGCGCCGGCATCGGCGGCTCGCAGCGCATCGTCGGCAAGGACGGCGTCTATCCGCTGGCAAAGTTCGTCCGCATCATCAACGTCAACCTGATCGGCACCTTCAACGTGCTGCGCCTGTTCGCCGAGCGCCT
>DASVOL010000233.1:0-2287 GCA_036383375.1 Bradyrhizobium sp.
GGGCAGGCCCGACTTGCGACGGGAGAGGGTGGGGAGAGGGGTGGCCCCGGGTGCGATGAACGAGGAAAGCCTCGCTCTCGCAATCTCGATCCCGCCGTTCTGCAAATGGAGAGCGCGTGCCGTGTGGTACCCCTCTCCCTAACCCTCCCTCACAAGGGGGGAGGGAACCCCTTCGCCGGTGCGTCCCTCACCTAAGCAGTGGGAGACAGTAAGCGTTACGCACGTCCGCTGCACCTCGCTCTCGCGCCGCTCACGCCCTTGCTGCAGCATGCGAGAACACGATCTCGATCAGCGTGCCGGTGCGGCCGCCGGTTCGGATCTGGAATTTGGCGCGGTTGGCTTCGACCAGCGCCTTGGTCAGCGACAGGCTGACGCCGCCGGCGCCGGCCTGATCTGATGGCGTCGGCGCGCGGAACGGCTCCAGTGCGGCGGCGACCTCATTGTCGTTGAGGCTCTGGCCGGTGTCGCGCACGCGCAGCATCACCTCGCCGAAATCCGACAGCGCGGTCGAGACGATGACCTGGCCGCCGGCATTGGCGAGATGGATCGAGTTGCCGATCAGGTTCAGCGTGATCTGGCGCAGTGCGCGGGCGTCGGCGACAACGGGCGGCAGCGTGTGCGCGAGCGAGGTGCGGATGATGATGCGCTCGCGGTTGGCCTGCGGCTGCATCACGGCGACGCAGCTCTCCACCATCTCGTTGAGGTTCTGGCTGGTGAAGGCGAGGTCGAGCTTGCCGGTCTCGATCCGCGACAGGTCGAGCAGGTCGTTGACGATCGCGATCACCCGCTCGCCGGAAGCGCGGATGTCCTTCATGTATTCGACATAGCGCTCGTTGCCGAGCGCGCCGAATCGCTCCGATATCATCACCTCGGCAAATCCGATGATGGCGTTGAGCGGCGTGCGCAGCTCGTGGCTGATCCGCGCCAGCATATCGGATTTGCCGTTTGCGGCGCGCTCAGTGAGCCGCCGCGCCTCGCGCAGTTCGCCCTCGCTCTTTTTCGCCTGCGAGAGATCGCGGAACACGGCGAAGAAATTCGGCCCGTCGGCGCGGGTGCGGCCCATCGTTACCGACAGCGGGATGATGCCGCCCTGGCGGACGCGGCCAAGCGTCTCGCGGCCGTGGTCGAGCAGGCTGGCGACGCCGGCCGATTTCACGCTGGTGAGATAGTCGAAGATGCCGTGCTGGCTTTCGGGCGCGAACAGGTCGGCGAGATTGCGCGTGACGAACTCGTCGCCGTCATAGCCGAACAGCGCCTCCGCGCTGCGGTTGCAGGAATGGATGTTGCCCTCGGCATCGAACATGATGATGCCTTCGGCCGCGGTGTCGAGGATCGCACCTAACTCCTCGGCGTCGGCGTGGCCGGCCTGCGGCGGTAGCGGTGCAAGCACCGGCTCCGCGGCAGCAACAGGCTCCGGATCGGGGGCGGGATCGGACAGCGCGGCCGCGATCGCGGCGTCTTCGTCCAGCGTGCGCGAGAAGATCAGCGCCAGTGCGGAATCGTCATCCCAGCTGATGGTGTGCAGCCGCGCCTCGGCGGACACCGACTGTGCGCCGTCGTCCGCGTTCTGGTTCGCGGAGATCGTCACCGGCGTACCGGTGCCTGACGTGCTGCTCGCCTGCGAGACGCCGGGCTCGACATAGAGCGCATCGAGCCCGCCGGCGGCTTCCAGCGCGTGCAGGCTGTCGTAGCCCATGCGGGCGAGGAAGGCGTGGTTGGCATAGAGCAGGCGGTCGAGCCGGTAGATCAGGATGCCGACCGGCAGCAAATCGAGCAGCGCGCGGTCGCGGCGGGACTCTCCGCGCGGTGCAGGTTCGCTCGCGGCGAGCCAACCGGCCTTTGGCGCCTCGGCCGGCGTCTCCGGTTGCGTGATCGCTTCTTGCTGCTGCGGCGCCTCCGCCTCCGGTTCGCTGGCGGGCGGCGCTTCGGCAACCGTCTCCGTGGCGGCGCGCTCGTTCGTCGTCGCGGTGAGGCCGGCCTCGCTCTCGAGCCGCGCCGACAATTGACGGGCGAGCTCGTTGAAGGCGTTGTTCTCGACCGGCGTCAACGACGGCGGCCGCGTATCGCCGGCAAGACGGAACGGCAGCACATTCTGCGGCGCGTCGTGACGCACGTCGTGCGTTTCCTCCTGCGTTCCTCCTTTCGTATCTTGCGGCGTTTCCACGGCGTGATCCGGATCGGCTTGGTGTGAAGTCTCTGCTGCGCTCGGCTCGGTCAATTCCTCGGGTGGTGCTGCGGTCGGGTCGGGCGGCGGAGCAACATCATGCGGTGCGGCGGGCCCGGGCGG
>DASVOL010000234.1:0-9617 GCA_036383375.1 Bradyrhizobium sp.
ACGTCGGCGATCTCTCCGAAACCGTCGCGCTGATGTGGCCGAAGGCGACTGGTGCATCTCACAGCGAATCTTTCCAGGGCCACCCCTCTCCCCAACCCTCCCCCACAAGGGGGGAGGGAGCCCAACCTTCGTGCTCACCTCGCAGCGATATTGAGGTGACTGACGTGCGTGAGGGACGCGACGGTGGATGGGTTCCCTCCCCCCTTGTGGGGGAGGGTCAGGGAGGGGGGTACCGCGGGGGAGATATCGGTGAGACTCTGCGAACCCACAACAACCCGCCGCCTCCCACCCTCACTGACGTCGTCACCACGCTGCGCACGCTCGGCAAGGCCGAGCTGCCGGCGCAGCTGGCGCGCTGGCTGGACGAGCTCGACGAGACCGGGCGCTGGGCGCTCTTGAAGCTCGTCACTGGCGCGATGCGGATCGGAATCTCGGCGCGGCTGGCGAAGACCGCAGCGGCGGCGCTCGGCGAGAAGGACCCGCACGAAATAGAGCTGATGTGGCCCGGCCTGTCGCCGCCCTATCTCGACCTGTTCGCCTGGCTCGAAGGCCGCGGCGACAAGCCGATCAACAGCGACCCTGTGCCGTTCCGCCCGGTGATGCTGGCGCATGCGATCGAGGACAGCGATTTCGCCAATCTCGCCGCCGCCGATTTCAGCGCGGAATGGAAGTGGGACGGCATCCGGGTGCAGGCGGTCGCCGGCCACGACGCGCGCGGCCACATCCAGGCGCGGCTCTATTCGCGCACCGGCGAGGACATCACCGGCAGCTTCCCCGACCTCTTGCCGTCGCTGCATCTTCCCGGCGCGATCGACGGCGAATTGCTGGTGCTGCGCGACGGCCGCGTGCAGACCTTCAACGTGTTGCAGCAACGGCTGAACCGCAAAGTCGTCTCGCCGAAGCTGATCAAGGAATTTCCGATCCATCTGCGCGCCTACGACCTGCTCGGCGACGGCGAGAACGATTTGCGCGAGCTGCCCTTCACCGAACGCCGCGCGCATCTCGAAGCCTTCGTCGCCAGGCTGAACGACCCGCGCATCGATCTGTCGCCGACGGTGCCGTTCGCGAGCTGGGAAGAACTGGCCGCAGCGCGCGCCGATCCGAAGAGCGCGGGTGCCGGCGACGATGCCGACGCGGTCGAAGGCGTGATGCTGAAGCGGCGCGACGCGCCCTATCTGCCCGGACGGCCGAAGGGACCATGGTGGAAGTGGAAGCGCGACCCGCACATCATCGACGCGGTGCTGATGTATGCCCAGCGCGGCCACGGCAAGCGCTCGTCCTATTATTCCGACTACACGTTCGGGGTCTGGACCCGTGGTGAGGCCGGTGACGAGCTGGTGCCGGTCGGCAAGGCCTATTTCGGCTTCACCGACGAGGAACTTTTGCAGATCGATCGCTTCGTTCGCCGCAACACCACCGAGAAGTTCGGTCCCGTCCGACATGTCGTGCATGAGCCGGATCAGGGGCTGGTGCTGGAAGTCGCCTTCGAGGGCTTGCAGCGCTCGCCGCGTCACAAATCCGGCGTCGCGATGCGCTTCCCGCGGATCAGCCGCCTGCGCTGGGATAAGCCGCCGCGCGAGGCCGACCGGCTGGAGACACTTGAACGGATGTTAATCTCCATGACAGGAAGTTAAACCAGCAAGCCGCATGGCAGCCATTGATCGCGGTCAGCGGGTTTCCCATGTGCTGCGCCGTGACCTATAATGCGGGCGATTCCGCGGGAGACAGCAATGCCAGACAATATCCGGGACTTGCCGGCCGGCCAGAGCCAGAGTGACGGCCTGTACCGCTTTCTCGGCGGATCGCCGCTCTCGGTGGCGTTCCGGCTGATCCTGCTCTCGATCCTGGTCGGCGTCGTGCTTGCCGCGATCGGCCTCGACCCGTGGAACATCCTCTACAGCGTCCGCAGGCTGTTCCAGAGCCTCTGGGATTTCGGCTTCGATGCAATCAACTGGGCCTGGCGCTACTTCCTGCTCGGCGCCGTGATCGTGATCCCGATCTGGCTGTTGTCGCGGCTGTTCGGCGCGCCGCGCGGCCGCTGATCCCAAGAGAAAGCCCGCAGCCGATGCAATTGCAATTTGTCGGCTGCGGTGATGCATTCGGCTCCGGAGGCCGCTTCAACACCTGCTTCCATGTCAGCGGCGCGCGCGTCAATTTCCTGATCGATTGCGGCGCGTCCTCGCTGCCGGCGCTGAAGCGGCTCGAGATCGATCGCGACGCGATCGATCTGATCCTGATCACGCATTTCCACGGCGACCATTTCGCCGGCCTGCCGTTCTTCCTGCTCGACGCGCAATTCTCCCGCCGCACCCGGCCGCTGGTGATCGCCGGGCCGCAGGGCATCGAAACGAAATTGCCTGCGGTGATGGAGGTGATGTTCGAGCATTCCTCGAAAACCAAACAGCGCTTCGATCTGTCCGTCGTTACGCTCGCACCGCGGGAGCAACGCAGCTTCGGCGAGGTGAACGTGACGCCCTATCCTGTGGTGCATGGCGAATCCGGCGGGCCGTTTCACGCCTATCGCGTCGAGGCGGAAGGCCGCGTGCTCAGCTACAGCGCCGACACCGAATGGACCGATGCGCTGATCCCGGCCGCGCAAAACGCCGACCTCTTCATCGCTGAGGCCTATACCTTCGACAAGATGGTCAGGAACCATCTCAGCCTGAAAACGCTGGAAGCGAATTTGCCGGCCATCAACGCCAGGCGCGTGGTGCTGACCCATATGGGCGACGACATGCTCGGCCGCGCCGACAACCTGCCCTACACGGCGGCGACCGACGGCATGGTCGTGGTGTTCTGACCATGCGATGCGTTGTCGGCCGCCCCTCCGCTACCGCATTGCTCTGAGTACAATTACGGCATGGTCGCGCGAGCGATGTCGCGATAGAAGCGCATATTCCCTGCAAATGTAGCCATGCACGCACCCATTCACCCGAAGATCACGACCCGCCAGGTGTTCGCCATCGCCGGTCCCGCGATGGTCGCCAACCTGACCACGCCGCTGATCGGCATCGTCTCGACCACGGCGATCGGCCGCCTCGACGATGCCGCGCTGCTCGGCGGAGTGGCGATGGCCTCGGTGATCTTCGACTGCCTGTTCTGGCTGTTCGCCTTCCTGCGCATGAGCACGCTGGCCTTCACCGCGCAGGCGCAGGGCGCGGGCGAACCGCAGGAATATGCCGCGATCCTGGTGCGCGGCTTCATTGTCGCCGGCCTGATCGGCGCGGCGCTGATCGCGCTGCAGGTGCCGCTGGCCGCTGTCACATTCCAGCTGATGGGCGGCAGCGAAGGCGTCACGCGCGCGGCCAAGAGCTATTTCATGATCCGGATCTGGTCGGCGCCGCTGGCGCTCGCCAATTACGTCATCCTGGGCTGGCTGGTCGGCCAGGCGCGCGCCAATCTGGCGCTGGTGCTGCAGATCGTGATCAATTTGATCAACATGGCCGCAACCGTGCTGCTGGTGCAGGTCTATGGCGCCGGCATCGCCGGTGCCGCGATCGCCGCCGTGCTCGCCGAGACGAGCGGCTGCGCCGCCGGCATCGTCGTGGCATGGCGGATCTCGCAAGGCGGCTTTGCAGTTCCCGCGGCCACGTTGTTCGACCGCGCCAAGCTGATGCGCATGCTGGCCGTCAACCGCGACATCATGGTCCGCACCGCGGCGCTGATCGTCGTGTTCCTGTTCTTCACCGCCAAGGGCGCGCGCGAAGGCGACGTCACGCTGGCGGCGAATTCGGTGCTGAACAATTTCCTGCTGGTGAGCGCCTTCTTCCTCGACGGCCTCGCCAACGCCGCGCAACAGCTCTGCGGCCGCGCCTTCGGCGCGCGCGACGCACGCGGCTTTGCCGATTCGACCCGGCTGGTGCTGCTGTGGGGTGTCGGCTTTGCGCTGGTCGTCTCGGTGCTGTTCGCGCTGTTCGGACCGGCGCTGATCAATTTGATGACGACCAGCGAAGACGTGCGCAGCTCAGCGCGCGAGTTCCTGGTGTTCGTGATCCTGGCACCTCTGCCCGGCGTGTTCGCGTTCGGCTTCGACGGCATCTATGTCGGCGCGACCTGGGCGCGCGAGATGCGCAATCTGATGCTGGCCTCGCTCGCGATCTTCCTCGCCGTCTGGTGGGCACTCAGCGGATTCGGCAACACCGGCCTCTGGATCGCGCTGCTCGGCTTCTACGTCGCGCGCGGCGGCCTGCAGGGCCTGCGCTATCCGGCGCTGCTGCGAAAGTCGTTCAAGTGAACGAAGCGCCGCTCTGCTCCCTCGCCCCGCTTGCGGGGAGAGGTAGGAACACTACCTCACCGGCCAATCCTCGGCCGTGATGGTCGCGGCATCGGCTCCGACGATTTCCGACAGCGAGTCGCGCCCGGTGCGCAGCAGGGTCGAGGACAGATCGCGCTTGATGTCGTCGACAAGGCCGATGCCCTTGTAGACCAGCGAGGAATAGAGCTGGATCAGGCTGGCACCGGCGCGGATCTTGGTCAGCGCGGCGCCGCCGCTATCGATGCCGCCGACGCCGATCAACGGGAAGGCGCCTTCGACACGGACATAGGTCTCGGCCACCATTCGCGTCGACAGCCGATACAGCGGACGGCCCGACAGGCCGCCCTGCTCCTTGGCGCGGTTCTCCTCGCGCAAGGTCGAGGGACGCGCCAGCGTGGTGTTGGCGACGATCATGCCGTCGACGCGCCGCGAACGCGCGATGTGCACGACATCGTCGAGCTCGGCGAGGCTGAGATCCGGCGCGATCTTCAGCAGCACCGGCGAATCGCCGGCGTTCTTGCGCACGCGCTCGCGGGTATCGATCACCCGCGCCAGCAGATCGTCGAGCGCCGCCGATTGCTGCAGATTGCGCAGGCCCGGCGTATTCGGCGAGGAGACGTTGACGGTGAAATAGCTCGCGACCGGGGCGAACGTCTCGATCAGCTTCACATAGTCGGCGACGCGGTCGGTCGAATCCTTGTTGGCCCCGACATTGACCCCGACGATGCCGCCACCGCCGGCGCGCGCGGCAAGCCGCCGCAGAACGGCTTCCGCGCCGTCATTGTTGAAGCCCATGCGATTGATGACGGCCTCGTCGCGCTCCAGGCGAAACAGCCGCGGCCGCGGGTTGCCGGCTTGCGGCTTCGGCGTCACCGAGCCGATCTCGACAAAGCCGAAACCAAGCCGCAGCAGCGCGTCGGGCACCTCGGCGCTCTTGTCGAAACCCGCCGCCATGCCGATCGGATTCGGAAAGTTCAGCCCGAAGGCGCGAACCGCGAGCTTGGGATCATCTACCCGCTGCCGGATCGGCGGCAGCAGCTTCAGGCCCTGGATCGCCATGCGATGGGCATCTTCAGGATCGAACCAGCGCAGCAGCGGCAGCGAGAAGGCGTCGAAGGCGCGGATCACGGCTTGAGCTCCGGAACGTCGTGGCCGCCGTCGGAGCGTGCGCGCAGGCTGAGGATTTCAGTGACCGCGCCGAGGTCGAGTTCGCCATAGAGATGCGGGAACAGCTCGTCATTGCGCGACCGCTCCCAGCGTAAGGCGTCGCCGAGCGCATCCGCATCGACCGCGACCAGGAACAGGCCGGTTTGGCCGTGGTAGTGTTTGCGCGCGGTCTCGGCCACCTGGGCGGCGGTCGAAAAATGGATGAAGCCGTCGCGATTGTCGTCCGCACTGCCCCTGTAGACGCCCTGCCGCTCGGCCTCGCGCCAGGCCGAAGCGGGAGTGATTTTGTAGATCATGGGCACGGCCCGGCCTTCCCTTTTGTCCTTGAGTCTCTTGGGGTTTTATCCGGATCGGAGGGGAAATGCCCCACACGCCATTCGGCGAGCGAGGGACCGTATCGGCGGCAGCGGCGCAACTCAAGCGGTGCCAGGACACATCCGACGTGAGATTTGCGGAAACGCCAGGTTTCAGGTAATAATTCCTACCATCCGGGGTGCTCTCGATGGTCAAACAGTCCAAAGCCGCCCGACCGCTGACCCACGCGCAGGTCTGGGCTGCGCTCGACCGGCTCGCCGAACGCGCCGGCCTGTCGCCTTCAGGCCTTGCCAAGCAGTCCGGACTCGACCCCACCACCTTCAACAAATCCAAGCGCGTCACCGGCGACGGGCGCGAGCGCTGGCCATCGACCGAGTCGCTCTCCAAGGCGCTGGCCGCGAGCAATGCCAGCATGGAGACCTTCGTGCAGTTGCTCGGCGATGGTGCACGCGGCGGCCAGTCGGTGCCGCTGATCGGTTTCGCGCAGGCCGGCGCCGGCGGCTATTTCGACGACAGCGGCTTTCCCGCCGGCAAGGGCTGGGATGAAGTGGCGCTGCCGGCGACATCAGACGAGCACGCCTATGCACTGGAGATCGAGGGCGACTCGATGAAGCCGGCCTATCGGGAAGGTGACATCATCGTGGTGTCACCCGCGACCGCGATCCGCCGCGGCGACCGCGTCGTGGTGCGCACCACCGGCGGCGAGGTGATGGTGAAGGAATTGAAGCGCCGCACCGGCAAGGTGCTGGAACTCGCATCGCTCAACCCGGAACACCCCGACCGCATGCTCGATGCCGAGGAAGTCACGTGGATCGCGCGCGTCGTGTGGGCGAGCCAGTAAACACAGCTACTTCGCCGCGCTCTGACTCTGCATCCGGTCCTGATGCACGAGCGACCAGACATAAGCCGCGACCGCGTCGACATCGCTGTCGGTGAGGTCGCCGTCGCGCCCCGGCGCGAGCGCGATATTGTTGCGAATGGTCTTCTTGATCATCGCGAGACTGTCACCCCAGATCAGGCTTCCGACCGTGAGATCATTGCCGTTGCCGGTCCCCTTCGCATCGTGGCCGTGGCATTGAAAGCAGGTTCCGTTCGCCGCCTCGCCGTGAAAGATGCGGTCGCCGAGCACCACCTGCTCGCGCGTCGCATCGACCGACACCGGGAGCTGTGCGACGTCCGGCCGCGGCCCGTCCGCGCGGCCGGCTGTCGGGAACATGATCACCGCAAATACTGCCGCAATCACTCCGATCCGGATCGATGCCAAGCCGGCAGACAATGTCGCCATGGTACGCCTCCGCTCCTGCGCTGGCGTATTCTGCCGCACGGCGAGCGGACGACAATCAGGATCAAGGGCGTAGTCGCCCTCCGCGCGCCGGTTACGTCGCGTAGTCCGGCTCCTTGCGGTCCAGCATCCGCTTCAGCGCATCGAAATGCCGCTGCGAGGGACTTGGGCCGTTGTAGAGATGGTCATCGCGGAAATCGCGTTTGGTCTTCTCCACCACATGCTGCGGCAACTGCTTGAGCGGCTGCTGGGTCCACATCGCATAGATCTGCACCTGCGCGGCGCGCTCGATGTAATAGAGCCGGTCATAGGCATCGGCGACGGTCTCGCCGACGGTCGAGATGCCGTGGTTCGCCATGAACAGGATGGTCTTGTTGCCGATCACCCTGGCGAGCCGCGCGCCTTCCTCGGGATCGAGCGCAGGACCGGTGTAGAGATCGTCGTAGGCAATCGCTTCCGACAGCCCGACCTCGGTCTGGCCGATCTCCTTGATGCGCGGATCCTCGAGCCGCGTCAGCGCGCTCGCATACGGCATATGGGTGTGGAACACCGCCTTGGCCTGCGGCAGCGCCTTGTGGATCGGCGCATGGATGCAAAAGCAGGATCGCTCGACCTCGCCCTCGCCGCGCTTCACCTGCGCATCGTCGATGCCGACTTCCATGAAGGACGACGCGGTCACCTCCGACCAGTGCATGCCGAACGGGATCTGGTAGTAGCGATCGGCGCGGCCGGGCACCACGAAGGTGAGATGGTTGAAGATACCTTCCGAAAAGCCATGGATGTAAGCGAGCCGATGCGCGGCCGCGAGATCGACCCGCGCCTGCCATTCCTCGGCGCTCGTACTGTCCCGCAGCGACGTCGGCGAAACCCTGAACTGCATGCGCATGCTCCCATCTGTGCCGGCCGCTCGACGGCGGCCGTGCTGATTTTATGGGAGGGAGTGTAACCCAATCCGGCGCAACCCCGGCTGAAATTGCCGGGGATCAGCCATCCGGATTTTGCGGCGCTACGCCGCAGCCGTAGGATGGATCAGCCGAAGGCGTAACCCACCGCTTATCCGCGAGACAGGTGGTGGGTTACGCTTCGCTAACCCACCCTACACGATTCCCTATGACGACCGCGCCAGCGCGCCGTCGATCATGTTGACCGCGTTCTGCACGCCATAGACCGCGACGAAGGAGCCGAACCGTGGGCCCTTCTCCTGGCCGAGCAGCACCTGGTAGAGCATGTTGAACCAGTCGAGCGAGACGCCGGGACGGCCGTCCTTGCCCTTCTTGACCAGGTCGAGGAACGGCTCGCGGCGGCCGATCTCATAGACCACGTTCTGGATGTCTTCCGCGGTCGCGTCAGCCGGCATGTTGGCAAGCGCATCGCGCAGATCCTGCAGCGCGGCGCGCTCAGCTTCGGTCGGCTCGCGGAACTGCTTGGTCGGCGCCACGAAGTCGCGATAGTAGTTGATGGCATAGCCGACCATCGCGTCTAACTTCGGATGAGTCTGCGGCGTCACGCCCGGACGATAGCGACCGATGAAGCCCCACAGCGTCTCGGCGTTCTCTGCATTCGACGACGACACCAGCGTCAGCAAGAGCTGGAAGGTGACGGGCATGTCGGCCTGCGGCGGCTTGCCGGAATGGATGTGCCAGACCGGATTCTGCAGCTGCTGCCGCGGTTCCTGCCGCGTGAAGCCGTCGAGGAACTGCTGATAGTCGTCGACATTGCGCGGGATGACGTCGAAATACAGCCGCTTCGCCGCCTTGGGCTCGCGATACATGAACAGCGACAGCGATTCCGGCGAGGCGTAGCGCAGCCATTCGTCGATGGTGAGCCCGTTGCCCTTCGACTTCGAGATCTTCTGGCCCTTCTCGTCGAGGAACAGCTCGTAGTTGAAGCCTTCGGGCGGCGTGCCGCCGAGCGCCGCGCGTTCCTGCTCCGTCGGTGCGCGGAAGCGCCGCGTCGGCTTCACGTAGTCGCGGAAATAGTTGATCGCGTAGCCCACCAGCTTGTCGAGGAACGGGTTGTTCTGTGGGCTTGCTTTCGGCGCGTAGCGCGAGATGAAGCCCCACAGCACAGCCTTGTCCTCGGTGTTCGCCACGCCGACGAGGTTGAGCAGGATGTTGAACGGCAGCCCGTCGGGCTCCGGCGCCGGAGGCTTGCCGGCATGGATGTGCCAGACCGGATTGTCGAGCTGCTGCGTCGGCTGCGCGTCGCCGTCCTTCGGCGCCTGCTCCGGGAATTTCCCGATGAAGGTCAAGTAGTCGTCGACCTGGCGCGGGATGACGTCGAAATGCAGACGCTTGGCGCTCTTCGGCGAGTTGAACATGAACAGTGACAGGCTCTCCGGTGGCCCGTAGCTCAGCCACTCGTCGACCGTCAGGCCGTTGCCCTTCGACTTCGAGATCTTCTCGCCCTTCTCGTCGAGGAACAGCTCGTAGGTGAAGTTCTCCGGCGGCCGGCCGCCGAGCGCCCTGCAGATCTGCGAGCCGAGCTTCACCGAATCGATCAGGTCCTTCCCCGACATCTCGTAGTCGACGCCGAGGGCGGTCCAGCGCATCGCCCAGTCGACGCGCCACTGCAGCTTGCAGTTTCCGCCGGTCATCG
>DASVOL010000235.1:0-6711 GCA_036383375.1 Bradyrhizobium sp.
CGCTACGCGTGGCCGGCGTCGTTCGACAGCATGCCGGCCTCGATGCCGATCTTGCGCAGGGCGCGCGCGTATTTCTCGTCGACGTCGGTGCCGAAGATCAGTTCCGGATCTGCATCGCAATGCAGCCAGCCATTGTGCTGGATCTCGTTCTCGAGCTGGCCCGGCGCCCAGCCGGCGTAACCGAGCGCGAGGATCGCGTGCTTGGGGCCTGAGCCCTTGGCGATCGCCTTCAAAATATCGACGGTCGCGGTCAGCGAGATGCCGTCGTCGATGTTCAGCGTCGCATCCTGAATGTAGAAGTCGCTGGAGTGCAGCACGAAGCCGCGGCCGGTGTCGACCGGGCCGCCCTTCATCACCTTCATCATCTCGGCGTTCTCGGGCAGCGTGATCTGGTCCGACTTCTCGATGATGTCGAGCTGCACCAGCAGCCCCGGGAAATCGATACTGCCGGCCGGGCGGTTGACGATGATGCCCATCGCCCCCTCAGAGGAATGCGCACACATGTAGATCACGGAGCGTTCGAAGCGCGGGTCGTTCATGACAGGCATCGCGATCAGCATCTGGCCATCGAGATAGCCATCTTCGGTGGCATGGGGACCGACGGCCGGGTTTCTGCCGGCGGCGGTCTTGCGAGTCTTGCCTGTTTTGCCTTCAGGGCGCATCCACAAAGGCCTTTCCTGCTGATTTGGCATCCTGATATTGGGTCGCGGTTCTGTCAATCAACCTTCGGCCGCAGTGCGGCGATGCATCACAAGCAATTCAATGGTTTGCAACGAAAGTTGCAGGTAAAGACGTCTCATGATCGTCACAGTTCCCATGCGTGCCGCATTTGCCGTCGCCGCCATGTTTTCCGTCGCAGCCGTGGCAACGGAGGTTCGCGCCGACGACGCCTCGCCGTGGCAGCAGGACACGCATTCGGCGGTCAGGTTGCTGGCGGGATCGCGCAGCGGCGCGGTGCTGCTCGGCGGCATTGCCTTCCAGCTGCAGGACGGCTGGAAGACCTACTGGCGCACGCCGGGCGATTCCGGTGTGCCGCCGCGGTTCGATTTCTCCAAATCGGACAATGTCGATGCGGTCACGGTGATGTGGCCGGCGCCGCGCCAGTTCGACGACGGCGCCGGAGGTACCTCGCTCGGCTACAAGCACCAGGTGGTGCTGCCGCTGCGCATCGTGGCGAAGAATCCCGACAAGCCGCTGGTGCTGCGCGCCGACATCAACTACGCGGTGTGCGAGAAGCTGTGCGTACCGGTGGAGGCGAAGGCCGAGCTCGCGTTCGCCAGCGTCGCCTCGACCGAGGACGCCGCGCTGTCGGAAGCGCTCAACGCGGTGCCGAAGCCCGCCAATATCGGCGACCCGACCCCGTTCACGATCCGCGACGTCAAGCGCGACGGCAACAACGTGCTGGTCGATGTCACCGCGCCCGAGTCCAAGGACCTCAGCCTGTTCGTCGAGGGGCCGACACCCGACTGGGCGCTGCCGGTGCCCAAGCTCGTCGAGCACGCACCGCCGGGCGTGAAGCGCTTTTCCTTTGAGCTCGACGGCCTGCCGCCGGGCGCCAAGGCGGACGGCGCCGCGCTGAAGCTGACGCTGGTCGGCGGCGACAAAAGCTACGAATTCAATATCAATTTGAACTGACGCTGCGGTGTCGTTCCGGGGCGATGCATCGCATCGAACCTCAAGGGCGCAATTGCGCCCGAGGGAACCTCGAGATTCCGGGTTCATGCTTCGTATGCCCCGGAATGACGCTGACCCAATCTTAACGTTTCGTTGATAGATCGGGGCCCATTGCCGCCTTGCGGCGCTTTGGGAATTTTCCGCCTTGGCTGTGATGGAAGCACAACCCGCAACCCCTGCGCCATCGGGTCCGGCCGCACGCCTGCGCGACCTCGCCGCGCGCCTGCTTGGCGGCACCAAGGAGGCGTCGGTCACCAAGCGCCTCGCCGGCATGATCTTCGTCATCCGCGTCATCAGCGCCGCTATCGCCTATCTCGCACAGATCCTGCTGGCGCGCTGGATGAGCGGCTCGGACTACGGCATCTATGTCTATGTCTGGACCTGGGTGCTGCTGCTCGGCAGCACGATGGATTTCGGCATCGCGCCGTCCTCGCAGAAGATCATCCCGGAATATCGCGCGCGCGGCGATCTCGCCGCGCTGCGCGGCTTCCTCTCCGGCGGCCGCTGGGTGGTGCTTGCCGCGTCCAGCACGGTGGCACTGCTGCTCGCCGGCGTGATCCACTTCGCCTCGCCCTGGATCGATCCGAATGCGGTCGTGCCGCTCTATATCGGCTGCCTGACATTGCCGCCCTTCGTGGTCGCCAACACCCAGGACGGCATCTCGCGCGCGCACGACTGGATGCAACTCGGCCTGATGCCGCAGTTCATCGTGCGGCAGGGACTGATCATCGCGCTGACCGCCGGCGCGCTGGCGCTCGGCCTCAATCTCGGCGCGACGGCTGCGATGATCGCGAGCGCCGCGGCGGTGTACATCGCGGCGATCGGCCAGATGATCGTGCTGAACCGCCGTCTCAAAGCCCATCTCGGGGCGGGCGAGAAGACCTACGACGTCAAGGGCTGGTTCGCGATCTCACTGCCGATCATGCTGGTCGAGAGCTTCTATCTCTTGCTCGGCTACACCGACGTGCTGATGCTGCAGCAATTCCGCTCCTCCGAGGAGGTCGGCATCTATTTCGCCGTGGTGAAGACGCTGGCGCTGGTGTCGTTCGTGCACTACGCGATGTCGGCAACGACGGCGCATCGCTTCGCCGAATACAACGCGCTCGGCGACAAGGAGCGGCTGTCGGCCTATGTCGCACACGCGATCAGCTGGACGTTCTGGCCTTCGCTGCTTGCGACCATCGCCCTGCTCGCCTTCGGCAGGCCGCTGCTCTGGCTGTTCGGCCCGAAATTCGTCGACGGCTACAGCATCATGTTCGTCGCCGCGATCGGGCTCGTGGTGCGCTCGGCGATCGGGCCGGTGGAGCGCCTGCTGAACATGCTGGGCCACCAGAGCATCTGCGCCACCGCCTATGCGGTGTCGTTCTTCATGAACGTCGGGCTCTGCATGGCGCTGGTGCCGCGCTATGGCGGCATGGGTGCCGCCGCCTCGACCTCGCTGTCGCTGATCTTCGAGACCATCCTGCTGTTCTACGTGGTGCGCTCGCGCCTCGGGCTGCACGTGTTGGCGTTCGGGAAGGCCCGGTCGGCGCCGTAGCTTTCCGCCGGATGCGGTGTATATTTTGCCGTCATGAGCGCCGCCGAGCTGAAGGAATTGTTTGATCGCGTGCAATCCTGGCCGAAGGCGGCGCAGGACGAATTACTGTCGCTGGCAAGCGCGATCGAAAATGCATTCGAGGCTCACCAACACGTCGCTTCCGACGATGAGCTGCAGATAAGCGAGGCCGCGATCACTTCCATCGAGGCCACTCCCGACGCCAGCTCGAGCGCGGATGAGATCGACATCGTGGAGAGCATGCAGCGGCTGGTGGCGGAGAAGCCAAATCCTCCGAGAGAAGGCAAGTCGGATGCCCAACGGTAAGCCAGGCGATCATCCATACACCGATATCGTTGTCCATAAAGCCGACATCTATTCTCCGGTTGCCGCGGCTCTCGTCCGTGAGATTGCGACGCTGGCCGACGACAAGACCCGGCGGGCGCTGGCCGACCTGCTCTATGAGAAGTTCAATCCGTATGATCGCCCCGACGTCCATGCGTTGGAGCGCCACCTCACCACTCTCCGTGACGATCTCCGAAAAGATGCCTTGGCCCGGGGGTTTGAAGTGGACAAGAAATGAGACCGTGCTGGTCAGATGCAGAATGCAAAAGCCGGCTCTGATCCAATCAGGGCCGGCTTTGCTCTAGTTGATCAATCTTGCTGCAAATCAAGCTGGAAAACTACTCGGCGGTCCAGCCGCCGTCGATCGAGAGGTTGGCGCCGGTGATCTGCGCGGCATCGTCGCCGCACAGGAACAGCGCGAGCGCCGCAACCTGCTCGGAGGTGACGAACTCCTTGGTCGGCTGGGCGGCGAGCAGCACGTCCTTGATGACCTGCTCCTTGGTCATGTTGCGCGCCTTCATGGTCTCCGGAATCTGGTGCTCGACCAGCGGCGTCCAGACATAGCCCGGGCTGATGCAGTTGCAGGTGATCTTGAACTGCGCGAGCTCGAGCGCCGCGGTCTTGGTGAGGCCGGCGATGCCGTGCTTGGCCGAGACATAGGCCGACTTGAACGGCGATGCGACCAGCGAGTGCGCGGAAGCCGTGTTGATGATGCGGCCCCAGCCGCGCTTCTTCATGCCGGGCACCGCGGCACGGATGCCGTAGAACGCCGACGACAGATTGATCGCGATGATCGCTTCCCACTTCTCCGGCGGGAATTCCTCGATCGGCGACACGAACTGGATGCCGGCATTGTTGACGAGGATATCGACGGAGCCGAAGGTCTTCTCACCGAGCGCAATCATGTCGGCGATCTCGGCCGGCTTGGTCATGTCGGCCGGCGAATAGGCCGCCTTGACCTTGAAGTCGGTCTCGATGCCGGAACGCTCCTTCTCGATGTCGGCCGGCACGCCCATGCCGTTGAGCACGATATTGGCGCCGGCGCCGGCGAAGGCGCGCGCATAAGCCAATCCGATGCCGCTGGTCGAGCCGGTCACAACGGCGGTCTTGCCTGTCAACGTACCCATTGTTCTTCGCTCCTATTTGCTTGCGGGGGGCGTGGGTTCATCCCCCGTGAGGTCGTAAGTCACCATGGTTTCCCCGGACTGCGGCCGTTCTAGCCATTCTTTGTGACGCATCGACAAATGGACGTCGCGGACGCCCGCGCCCCAGTGCTCGACCATCGCAACATGGGAGAAGTCGTAGTCCTTCGACGAGCTCTCGTAGTTCTTGCTCTTGTAGATCAGGTGAACCACCGTGACGGTGTTCTCCTTGGACGCCTTGCGCAGCAGTTCGACCGACGGATCGTTCTTCAAATAATCGGGCAGCTTGCCGATCAGGTCGCGCACCGCCATGCGGGCGTTGTGGATCTGCCTGTTCTTGTCGGTGTTCATCCGCGTCCGGCTGGAATAGCGGATATCCTTTTCGCGCTCGGCGGCCTCCAGCAGCGTCTCGGGCAACGGCCCGCGCGCGCTGAACAGGTCGACCTGGAAGATCAGGAGATCGCGGCTGGTCTCCTCATCGAGCACGAAGTCGAGCGGCGTGTTGGAGGCGATGCCGCCGTCCCAGTAATGCTCGCCTTCGATCACGACGGCGGGAAAGCCCGGCGGCAAAGCGCCCGAAGCCATGATGTGCTCGGGGCCGATCTTCTTGCCGAGCTTCTTGAACTCGTAATTGTCGAAATAGCGGAAGTTGCCCGAGGTGACGCCGACCGCACCGACCGACAGCCGGGTCTTCAGATCGTTGATGCGATCGAAGTCAACGAGGCGCTCCAGCGTCTTCTTCAGCGGCGCGGTGTCGTAGTAGCTCAGCGATTGCGAAGTACCGGGCGGCCACAGCGGCGCCGGCGGAATCCGTGGCGTGAAGAAGCCGGGCACGCCGAAGGTCGCAATGATCGCGGCGCTGGTCTCGTTGAACAGCGAGCGGGCGCGCTCATGCTTGGAGACCGGATTCCACGGCACCGGCGCCGACACCATCTCCCAGAATTCCTTCAGCCGCGGCACGCGCTTGTCCGGCTCGTTGCCGGCGATGATCGCGGCATTGATGGCGCCGATCGAGATGCCGGCGATCCATTCCGGCTCGAAGCCCGCGTGACAGAGCGCCTGAAAGGCACCGGCCTGGTAGGAGCCGAGCGCGCCGCCGCCCTGAAGAACCAGCACGCGCTGCGCTTGCGCCGGCGTCGGCGCGGAATCCGAAGTATCCATTCGTAACCGTTCGGTTCGAAATGACTTGAGGTCGCACCGTGGCGGCTGTTCGCAGCCGCGTCAATCAGCGAGATGGAGGGCTCACTGTCTGAGCATGATCCTCCCGGATCACGCGGAATTTATCGAGATCAGGTTGCCGCCAAAATGAGCGTCCAGAACACCTTGTATTTGGTATTCGGAGCATAGACCGCTGCGATGCCCATTTTTGTGACACCGCTTTTGAGCATATTGGCCTTGTGCGGCGGTGAATCGCGCCAGCCCGAAAACGCCTCCGCGAGCGTGTGATAGCCGGCCGAAATGTTCTCGACCGCGATGGTTGCCGGGTAGCCGCCGGCCTCCAGCCGCTTGCCGAGCGGGGCCTTCACGTCATGGTCCATCTTGTTACGGGCGGCCATCGCCTGCGACTGCTGCTCGGCGAGCCGGGTCAGATCGGGATCGACCACGACGGTGCCGAGACCATTGTTCTGGCGGTACTGCGAAAACATGATCGCGGCGGCCTGGCTGTCCAGCACGGCACCGGGCTGCGCCATGTTGAGATACATGGCCGGTTCTTCCGGGATTTTGGTCTCTGTGCCGCAGCCGGCAAGCACCAGAAGCCCGAACAGGGCGACCGTCGTCCGTTTCAAGATGAAAACCCCCAAGGTTGGCCGGCCGTTGTTGCATACCAACCGTGGCTGAATGGTGAACGGGGGCTAACTTTTGGCCATCAATAGCCACCGATCTCCAGGCTGCGGAGCTTCTCCTTCCCCCGGAAAGGGGGAAGGTCGGGATGGGGGTCGGCCGCGGGCGGGAGCTGAGTTTGTTTGAGGCAGGATCCCCACCCGCTTTGCTCTGGCGCGCAAAGCGACCTCCCCT
>DASVOL010000236.1:0-1532 GCA_036383375.1 Bradyrhizobium sp.
CAACACCGCGCAGCACGGAAGGGAGCGAGCCATGGCCAAGGGTTTTGACAGCAGCGCTGTCGCTTTCCATCGCGATGGGGAATTGGCCCTCACGGCCAGCGTCGTGACCATCGGCGCGTTCGACGGCGTCCACCGCGGCCACCAGGAACTGCTCCGGCAGACCATTGCGGCAGCGCGATGCCGCGGCGTGCCGGCCGTGGTCTACACCTTCGATCCGCCGCCGAAGGTGTATTTCGGCCAGGCCGAGGCGCTGATCCCGCTGCACGAAAAGCTCGAGCGCATCGCAACATTCGCACCGGACCATGTCGTCGTCGCCAACTTCAACCAGATCTACCTCCGCCGCACCGCGGCCGATTTCCTCGCCGAGCTGCGGCGTCTGCGGCCGCGCCAAGTGATCGTCGGCGAGGATTTCCGCTTCGGGTCCTGCAAGGGCGGCACCGCGCAGTTGCTGCGCCAACACTTCAACACGCGCATCCTGCCGCCGGTGCGCTGCGGCAATGGCGAGATCGTCTCCAGCAGCCGGATCCGCTCGCTGCGGCGATCCGGCCTTGCCGCCGCCGCGGCGGCGCTGGAAAACTGGCGCGGCATCGTGACCGCACCGCCTGCCAGTCGATCCGGCCTGGTCCAACTCGAGGTCATCAGCCCATGACCGCCATCGATCCGCGCGAACTGCGCAATGCCTGCGGCCAATTCGGCACCGGCGTCACCATCATCACCACGCATTGCGAGGGACGCGACCATGGCATGACGGCGAACGCCTTCATGTCGGTGTCGCTCGATCCGCCGCTGGTCGCGATCTCGATCGCGAAGAGCGCGAAGATGCTCTGCAACATCCAGAACACCGGCCGCTTCGCGGTCAGCGTGCTCGCCGAGGGCATGGAGGATCTCGCCTGGCATTTCGCAGGCAAGCCGAAGCTCGACCTCTGCGACGTCTTCGAACGCCGCAACGAGCTGCCCGTCATCGCCAACGCGGCGGCGTATTTCGTGACCGATCTTGCGGATGAGATCGTTGCGGGCGACCACACCATCTTCCTCGGCCATGTCCGCGAGATGGCGCTGGAACCCGGCAAGAAGCCGCTGCTGTTCTGCCGCGGCCGCTTCGGCGGCCTTGCCGATCCGCACCCTGCGCCCGCGATGCTGGAGAATGCGGCTTACGAATTTATCTGGTGAGACCGCCAGAAGATATTCCCGAAAACGGGGATGCAAGTTTGATCCAAACTGCAAGAAAAGGAGGAAACGACCATGCTGAACGTCAACAAGGACACCATCACCGACCACGTGATCGCCGCGCTCTCGAACGACATTCCGGATCGTAACCGTCAGATCATGACGAGCCTGATCCGCCACATGCACGCGTTCTGCAAGGAGGTCGACCTGACCTTCGCCGAGTGGTTCGCGGCGTGCGAGTTCCTGCGCCGCGCCGGTGACATCTCGGACGAGAAGCGCAACGAGTTCATCCTGATCGCCGACATTCTCGGCGTCGAGGTGCTGGTCGACATGCTCGACCACAGGGTCACCGACGGTGAGAGCGA
>DASVOL010000237.1:0-11077 GCA_036383375.1 Bradyrhizobium sp.
GCGCTGGTGCCGGCGGCGGTGATGAGCATCGGCGCAGCCAATCTGTTCACGCGCAATGTCTGGAAGTCCTACGTCAATCCGGACATCTCGCATGCCGGTGAGGCGTCGGTGGCGAAGGTCACCTCGCTGGTGGTGAAGGTCGGCGCGCTTGCCTTCATCCTGTTCCTGCCGACGCAATATGCGCTCGACCTGCAACTGCTCGGCGGCCTCTGGATCGTGCAGACGCTGCCGGCGCTGGTGTTCGGCCTGTTCACCGTCTGGTTCCGCGCCGAAGCGCTTTTGCTCGGCTGGGCGGTCGGCATGGGCTGGGGCACCTACACCGCGTGGAGCAACGGGCTGAAGCCGCTCGCCAGCATCTCGCTCGGCGATGCTACCTACACCTTCTATGTCGGTCTCGGCGCGCTCTTGCTCAACATCGTGGTGGCCGTGATTGCGACCGTCGTGGTCAGCCTGATCTCACCCGCCAAGCGCGGAGCGGCGGCCTGAGCCGTCGTGCGTATCTGACGGGGCGGAGGTGAGCAGCGCGGTCAGCCGTGCCACCTCCGCCTTGGTCTTGTCGATCGCAGCGTCCTTGACCGGCCCATAGCCGCGGATCTCCATCGGTGCCTTTGCAATCGCTGTAAGATCGGGCAGCCGTGCGGCATCGAGCTTGCCGAGTATGGTATCAATCAGCGCCTCGTACCAGGTGATCAGCGCACGCTCGGCGCGACGCTCCGCGGTGTAGCCGAACACGTCGAACGGCGTGCCGCGCAGTCCCTTGAGCCGCGCCAGCAAGCGGAGTGGCGTCTGTATCCACTGGCCGAACGCGCGCTTGCGCGGCCGGCCGTGCGCGTCCAGCCGTGCCGGCAACAGCGGCGGCGCGAGATGGTACTGCACCGTGAAGTCGCCATCGAACTCGCGCTTGAGGGTCTCGAGGAAGCCGCTCTGCATGTGCAGCCGCGCCACCTCATACTCATCCTTGTACGCCATCAGCTTGAACAGGGACCGTGCCACCGCGTCGGTGAGGCTCTCACTGCTGAGCGCCGCCTCGGCGCGGCGGACGCGTTCGACCGTGGCGCGATAGCGCGCGGCATAGGCCTCGTTCTGATACTCTCGGAGGAAATCAGCGCGCCGCGCGATCATCTGTTCCAGTGTCTCGGGCGTGTTGCAATCGTCGGTCTCGGCCTTTGGCAAAAACTCCGAGTCGGCAAAGGCGAGCCGGCCCCAGGCCAGCGCCTGCTTGTTGCGTTCGATGGCAACGCCGTTCAATTCGATCGCGCGGGTTAGCGCGTCCAGCGACACCGGCACCAGCCCCTGCTGCCAGGCGAAGCCGAGCATCACGATGTTGGCGTAGACGCTGTCGCCGAGCAGCCGCTCGGCCAGCGCGTTGGCGTCGATTGCGGTGAGGTTGCCCGACCCGATCACCCGCTCGATGGCGCGCAGGCGAACCGGCGAGGCGAGGTCGGCGTCGCGGAAGCGCACCACGTCGCCGGTCGGCATCTCCGCGAGGTTGACCGCGGCGCGCATCCCCTTGCGATAGGTGCCCGACGCCTTGGCCGACGAGCTGACCACGAGATCGCAGCCGATCAACGCGTCCGCCGCGCCCTGGTCGATCCGTACCTGATGCAGCGCCTCGGGCGCCGCCGCGAGCCGCAGAAAGCTCAGCACCGGGCCGAACTTCTGTGCGAAGCCGGTGAAGTCGAGCACCGAGACGCCACGGCCCTCGAGATGCGCGGCCATCGCGATCAGTGCACCGACCGTGATGACACCGGTGCCGCCGACGCCGGTCTCCAGCAGGTCGTAGGGCTTGTCGAGCGGCGCGAGTTCCGGCGCCGAAAGTGCGGCGGCGCGCGCCAGCGGATCGATCGCGCTAGCACTCTTTGCGCGGCGCTTGCCGCCTTCGATGGTGACGAAGCTTGGGCAGAAGCCGTTGAGGCAGGAAAAATCCTTGTTGCAGGTCGAGAGGTTGATCTTGCGCTTGCGGCCGAACGGCGTCTCCTTCGGCTCGACGCTGAGGCAGTTGGATTCCACCGAGCAGTCGCCGCAGCCCTCGCAGACGAGGTCGTTGATGTAAGCGAAGCGCGCGGGATCCTTGATCGTGCCGCGCTTGCGCCGCCGCCGCTTCTCGGTGGCGCAGGTCTGCTGATAGATCAGCACGGTGACGCCTGATATCGCACGCAGCTCGCGCTGCACGGCGTCCATCTCCTCGCGCGGGTGGATGGTGACGCCGACGGGCAAATCCAGCGGCGAGAAATGCGAGGGATCGTCCGACACCAGCGCGATCCGCGCGACGCCCTCGGCGCGGACGCTGTGCGCGATCGCCTGCACGCTGACCGGGCCGTCGACCGGCTGGCCGCCGGTCATCGCCACGGCGTCATTGAACAGGATCTTGTATGTGATGTTGGCTTTGGCGGCGATCGCCTGGCGGATCGCCATCGAGCCGGAGTGATAATAAGTGCCTTCGCCGAGATTCTGGAACACATGGCTGTTGCCGGTGAATTTCGACGAGGCTGCCCAGTTGACGCCTTCGCCGCCCATCTGGATCAACGACGAGGTCTCGCGATCCATCCAGCTCGCCATGAAGTGGCAACCGATGCCGGCCAGCGCTTTCGAGCCCTCGGGCACCTTGGTCGATGTATTGTGCGGGCAGCCCGAGCAGAAATACGGCGTCCGCGCCGCACCGGGGACGGCGATCGTGCGATCCTGCTCGGGCCTGAGCGCGGCAGCGCGGCGGCCGAGCTGCAATTCCGGAAACATCGGATCGAGCCGCCGCGCCAGCACGTCGGCCAGCATCCGCGGCGACAATTCGCCGGTCCAGGAGATCAGCCGCGCGCCCGTCTCGTCGTGCTTGCCGACCATCCGTTCCGGCTTGGAGCCCGGATAGTCGTAGAAATATTCCTTGAACTGGCTCTCGATGATGCCGCGCTTCTCCTCGACCACGAGGATCTCGCGCTTGCCCTTCACGAACTCCATCGCGTCGTGTAGCGCCAGTGGCCACACCATGCCGACCTTGTAGATGTCGATGCCGAAGCGGCGGCACGCGCCTTCATCCAGCCCGACCAGCCGCAGCGCCTCCATCAGATCGAGATGCGCCTTGCCCGTGGTGACGATGCCGTAGGTCGCGTCCCTGATGTCGTAGATACGGCGGTCGATCGGATTGGCTTTTGCGAAGGCGTAAACGGCGTGCTTCTTGGCTTCCAGCCGCTCCTCGATCTGCGGGCCCGGCAGATCCGGCCAGCGATAATGCAGGCCGCCGGGCGGCGGCACGAAATCCGGTCGCACGAACGCGCGCGGCGGCGCAAGCTCGACCGAGGCGCCGGATTCGACGATCTCCGAAATCGCCTTGAAGCCGACCCACATGCCGGAAAATCGACTGAGCGCGTAGCCATATTCGCCGAACGCGAGATATTCGCCGACATCGGAGGGATGTAGCGTCGGCATGAACCAGCTCATGAACGCGACGTCGGATTGATGCGGCATTGAAGACGACACGCAGCCATGATCGTCGCCGGCGATGACCAGCACGCCGCCATGCGGTGATGAGCCATAAGCATTGCCGTGCTTCAGCGCATCGCCGGAGCGATCGACGCCGGGGCCCTTGCCGTACCACAGGCCGAACACGCCATCGACTTCGCGATCCCGCTGGGTCTCGACCTGCTGCGAGCCGAGCACGGCGGTGGCGGCGAGGTCTTCGTTGACCGCAGGCAGGAATTCGATGCGGCTCTCCTTCAGCAGCTCGCCGATCTTCCACAGCTCGAGATCGACGCCACCGAGCGGTGAGCCACGATAGCCGGAGATGAAGCCCGCGGTGTTGAGGCCGCTCGCACGGTCGCGCCGGATCTGATCGAGCGCGATGCGCACGATCGCCTGCGTGCCGGTGAGGAAGACGCGGCCGCGTTCCCTGCTGTAGCGCTCGGACAGCTGGTAGGCGTCGAGCAGCGGCATCTGGCCCATGACCGTCCCCTCCGGGAATCGCAATGTCTGACCGGACAAGGCTACGCCCGAGGGGGTGGTAGGTCTTACCTATCTGTTCTCCCCCAATTCGGAAATCGGTAGAATAGTGCTATCGTGTGCCATATTTGGTAAAGTCTACCGAAATGGAGCTTTCCGGTGGTCGAAGAGCAAGACGAGAAAATCCTCGCCGAACTGCAAAGGGACGGCCGCGCCACCAACCAGCAGCTTGCGGAAACGGTCGGGATGTCGACCTCGGCGTGTTGGCGGCGGGTCCGCGCGTTGGAGGAGTCCGGCGTCATCTCGGGCTATTCGGCGCTGGTGGCGCGCGAGCGCGCAGGCTTTGCGACCTCGGCGATCCTGCACGTCTCGCTGGAGCGGCACGACACGAAATTCGTCGACGAGTTCGTCGCACGGGTGACGCAGCGCCGCGAGGTGCTGGAGTGCTTCGCGACAACCGGCGATGCCGATTATCATCTGCGCGTCGTCGTGCGCGACATGGACGCCTACAACAGATTCCTGGACGAGTTCATGTTCCGCATTCCCGGCATCCGCCATGTCCGGACCAACGTGATCCTGAAGGAGATCAAGACCGGCGTGGCGCTGCCGTTCTGATGGATGCCGCCGTGATGGCCGCGCGCTCAACTCTCTTTCCCGTCACCCTGAGGAGGCCGCGTAGCGGCCGTCTCGAAGGGTCGACGCCACCAGCCGGGCCGTGCATCCTTCGAGGCTCGCTCCGCTCGCACCTCAGGATGACGGGTCATTGTGCTTGTTCCGCCGACTTGGCCCGCGTCAAAAGCATAAACACCATCACATGGCTGACCAGCAGCAGCGGCACGTAGAGTGCCGGGATATAGATGCCGGCGCCGAACAGGCCGGGATCCGCGTTCTTCGTCGCGCCCATGAAGTAGGCGTTGAGAAGGTCCAGCGTGCCCCAGATGTTGAAGAGCCAGACGATCGGAATCGCCGCCGGCCAGCGCCACGACAGTGCCGCCATCGAGAGCAGCGCGAGCGCTGCGGCGGTCAGATCGCCCCAGCCGACCGCGCTGGCAAACACCGGGTTCACCTCAGGCGACACGAAGCCGGTGACCATGAAGTTCATCCCGAGAAACCGGAAGGCATGAAAGGCCGCAAGCAGCCGGAGCGCCTCATGGCGTGGCCAGGTGCGGAGCGCCGGCCAGACATAGGTCGCGGCCACCACGGCACTCGCCAGAAATGCTCCGGCGACGCTGAGCAGGAACGGAATGTTGAGACTGACTGGCACGATCGGCTCCTGTCTGACTGTCGATCCAGCCGGACCCGGCGATCGGGTCCGACCTCGGCGAGGCGCTCAGGGCTTGATGCTTAAGGCTTGGCGAGCAGCAGGCGCAGCGGCAGCAGCGGGCCGACCGCGATGTAGTCGTGGTCCATGATGTCGAGCTTGGACAACGGCAGCCCCTCCATGATCGCGTGCGCCTCGGATGTATCCTTGGCGTCGAGCAGGAAGACGACGCCGCGGCCGTCGGATCGCGAATACCATTCGCGAACCTTGCCGTTGAGATAGAGCTGCACGGTCTGCCGGATCTCATCTGGCATCACGGCCATCACCTGTTCGCGGGTGACGCCGGCCTTGACGGTGAGGATGACCATTACGCCGGTGGTGATGGTGGAGGGAACTTGTGCCTGTGTTTGGGCTTGGGCAAGAGAGGGAGCGGTCATGGAGGTTAAGCCTGTTGAAGTGAGGGTGAGGGCCAGGAGGGTGTGACGGATTGTTTTCATCGGTCGCAGGTCTCCGTTCACGACTGCCGTCGTGATGTCGCGTGGAGCAGCGCGCGTCGCGCTGCCAGTGGCTCCGATGTAGGGCGGCTTCCCGCGCGCGACTATTCGCGATAATGTTGACGGGCCATGAAGCAAAACTTCACAGTCAGGCAGGGCGCGCTCGACGGCGTCGAGGCGTTCCTGGCCGTCGCCCAGCACCGCAGCTTTCGTCGCGCGGCGACCGAGCTCGCGGTGACGCCGTCGGCGATCAGCCAGGCGGTGCGCGCGCTCGAGGCGCGCCTCGGCGCCGTGCTGTTCATCCGCACCACCCGCAGCGTCGGCCTCACTGAAGCCGGTGAACGATTCCTGACGCGCGCCAGGCCGGCGTTCGAGGAGCTGGTCGCGGCAAGCGGCGCGGCGCGCGAGCTCGGGCAGAAGCCGGCCGGGCTGTTGCGTATCACCGTGCCGCGCTCGGTGGTGCCGATCCTGCTGGAGCCGCTGATCGCCTCATTCTGCAAGGCCTATCCCGAGATCGAGGTCGAGCTCGCCGCCAGCGAAGAGCTGGTCGACCTCGCCGCCGGCGGTTTCGATGCCGGCATAAGGATGGGCCAGTTCATCAACCCGGACATGGTCGCGGTGCGCCTGACCAAGCCGTTCCCGTTCGCCGTCGTCGGCAGCCCGGATTATCTCGCGCGCCGTGGCCGGCCCAAGCGCCCGGACGATCTGCGCGAGCACACGTGCCTCAGGCTGCGGCGATCGAACGGCGGGCTGGCGCCGTGGTCGCTGAACGACAACGGCCGTTCGATCGAGCTTGCCGTCTCCGGTTCCTTCATCGGCCATGATTTCCCGACGCTGGTCGGCGCGGCCATCGAAGGCGTCGGATTGGCGCAAGTGCCCGCACCGCTGATATCAGGCGCCGTGAAGGAGAAAAAACTCGTGCGCGTGCTGGAGCCGTTCGCGACGACAACGCCCGGCGTGTTTCTCTACTATCCCGGCCACCGCCAGATCATGCCGAAGCTGCGCGCCTTCATCGATCACGTGAAGAGCAGGTCGGCGGCACGCTGAGCTTGACGCGGAATGACGGTGAGGCGGGCACGACACTCAGGCTCCCTCCCCCCTTGTGGGGGAGGGTGGGGAGAGGGGTAAGCCGCGAGCTCAGCCGTTTGATGAGCGCAACGCCCGCGCAAATCTGATTTGGCTTGTCGTTGTGAAAGATGCGGAGAACGCACGTCGTGTGGCACCCCTCTCCCTACCCCTCCCCTACAAGGGGGGAGGGAACCCTTCCGCCAGTGGCTCCCTCACGCGCCGATCACTGAGTCTGTAGAATGGTGGAGCGACTCGTCCTTCACCCGGGAATGACGAGACGCCTACGCTCGCTTCTGCGGCTGCCAGTCCGGCACCGTCTTGACCATGTGCCAGACCAGTTGGTCGAGGGCGCGGGTCATGCCGTCGCGTGACCTGGTGTTGGTGAACGCGGACCAGCAGAAGTCTCCATCGGTCCGAACCGAGATGGTCGTCGTTCCGTCGAGCAGGCCGCTGTGCCACCAATTGTTGTTCGCGGTGATGAACAGGCCCTTGGCATAGCGGGGGTTGATAGCGCTCGGTGTGCTCATGACGCGGAGGCTGTCGTCGGTGAGCAGCTGTTCGGTGTCCTTGAAGCCGTCGATATGGACGAACAGCGTCGTCAGATCGCTCGGCGTCGCAATCCAGCCGCCGTGCGAATCCATCCGGGCGACGTTCATCCGGTACGGGTCGCCGCCGGTCTGGCTGTAGTACTTCACCTCGTTGCTGGCCCGCTCGCGCAGCGTGTTGCCGGCAATCTGCATGTCGGTGATGCCGCATCGCTTCAGGACCGCGTCCTTGATGTATTGCTCGTAGCTCCGGCCGCTGAGCTTCTCGATCACGCGCCCGAGGATGCAATAGCCGAAGTTCGAATAGGCATAGGACTGGCCCGGCGGACTGGTGAGCGGCATGTGCTCCAGCGTCCAGTTGATCAGCTCGCGATGCTTCAAGTCCTGGTTCATGAACATCGGATCGCGGGACTGGTTGCCCCAGGTCCCGGTGGTGTGGGTCAACAGATGCTCGATCGTGATCTGCTCGACGAGCGAGCGGGATGCGCCTGACGGCATCAGGCTTTGCACGGTTGGCGTCGTCGGATAGTCGTTGCCGAGAATGGAGCTTGCGCCGAACACGTAATCGCCGAGCCGCAATTTGCCGGCTTCGACGAGGGTGAAGATCCCGGTCGAGGTCACCGGCTTCGAGATGCTCGCGATGCGGAAGCGGTGCTGCGGCGTCAGTGCTTCGCCGCTCTCCCGATCCGCGACGCCGAACGCCTCCACATAAGCCGGCTTTCCCTTGATCGAAACCGCGATGGAAAGACCGGGGACGTCGTACTCCGTCATGAAGTCGGCGGCGAGGCCCGCCATCTGCTTGCGTTGCTCCGATGTCGGAAGCTCCGCTCGCGGCTCTGCAAGGGCCGGCGATTTCCTGCAGGCGATTCCTGCGGCTGTTAGCAGCGAGCCCTGAAGCAACGTTCGGCGTGAGAGTGGCATGGTTGCCTTGCCTATGCTGGAACGAACGGCCCGCACGGTATTGCGGTTCACCTGTTTCTGTCACGTTACGAAAGTGGCTGTGTGATGACGTCACGATGGCCCGACGGGCAATGTCGCGCGAATGCGGATATGTGACGCACAGGCGATGCAACACACTCGCCGTCGTCCCGGCGGAGGCCGGGACCCATAACCACCGATGGTTATTGTTACGCTAAGCTGAAACGACGAGACCCGTTCCCAACTTCCGCTGCGGAGTATGGGTCCCGGCCTGCGCCGGGACGACGAACCGAGAGAAGCGTTTACTTAGGCTTCATCACCGTCACCCTGAGGAGACCGCGCAGCGGTCGTCTCGAAGGGTCGACGGTCACCAGCCGGGCCGTTCACCCTTCGAGACGCGCTGCGCGCTCCTCAGGATGACGGGTCCACCCGGAGTGCCCGCCTCACACCTTCTCCCTCACGAACCTGTTCCGCAATGTCCCGATGCCGGTGATGTCGATCTCCACCACGTCGCCATCCCTGAGGTCCGGCGAGGCGCCGTCGGTGCCCATCCAGATCACGTCGCCGGGCGACAGCGTGAAGTATTTCGAAAGCTCGACGAGGAAGGGCACGATGCCGAAGATCATCTCGTTGGTACGGAAGCGGCCGGTCTCCTTGCCGTTCACGCGGATCGCGGTCTCCATGCGGTCGAGATCGACATCGGTCTCGATCCACGGGCCCATCGGCTTGAACGTATCGGCGTTCTTGGACCGCCACAGCCCGCGGTCGGCCTTCTGCCAGTTGCGCTCGGAGACGTCGTTGCCGATCGTGTAGCCGAACACGCAGTCCATCGCATTGGCTTCGGTGAGGTGCTTGGCTTTCTTGCCGATCACGACGACGAGCTCGCCCTCGTAATGGATCTTCTCGGTTGCGCTCGCCGGGATCACGACGTTCTCGTCGTGGGCGATCAGCGCGTTCTGCGCGCGGTATCCGATCTCGGGCCGATCGGGAACGTTCGGCACGGTGCCGGCCTTGTCGGCGGCCTCCTTGAGATGCTTCAGATAGTTCAGTCCGACGCAGTAGAAGGTGCGCGGGATCAGCGGCAGCTCGATCTTGACGTCCTTCAGGGCGTGGGTCTTCGCCGTCTTGCTCCATTCGCCGAACGGATCACCGTTCACGGTGATGACGGTGTCGCCCTCGACGAGGCCCCAGGAAGTCGTACCCGCGGCGGTGAATTTCAGCCAGCGCATGATGATGTCCTTCTATTCCGCGGCCTGCGCGCGGGTCTTCCAGGCGCCGGCAGCCGGGCGCTTCAGCCCGAGATTTTCGCGCAGCGTCGTGCCGGCGTAGTCCTTGTGGAATAGACCGCGCTTCTGCAGCTCGGGCACCACGTGATCGACGAAGTCGGCGTAGGAGCCCGGCACGTAGCTCGCCGCGATGACGAAGCCGTCGCAGCCGCGGCCTTCGAACATTTCCTCCAGCCGGTCGGCGATCTCCTTGGGGCCGCCGACCATCGCATCCTGCACCTGGCCGCGGCCGGAGAAGGTGATGAAGTCGCGGGTCGAGGGATTGGTCTTGCCGGAGGTGCGCAGCACGCCGTCGCGGATGCCGAGCATGCCTTGCATGCCCTGCAGCTCCTCGGTGGTCAGCGGCTCGTCGATTCCCTTGGCGCCGAAATCGAAGTTGAGGCCTTCGGCGAGCAGCGACAGCGCATCGATCTCGAGCGGCAGCTTCTGGATCACCGCCATCCGGTCCTCGGCCTCGGCCTTGGTCGCGCCGGTGACCGGCGTGATCAGGTTGCAGAGGAACATCTGGTCGGGATCGCGGCCGGCCTTGGCGGCCTCGCCGCGGATCGCGTCATAGCCCTGCTTGGCGTTGGCAAGGTTGCGGGCCGCGGTGAAGATCACCTCGCCCCAGCGCCCGGCAAAGCGCTGGCCGCGGCCGGAGGCGCCGGCCTGGATCACGACGGGATGGCCCTGCGCCGAACGCGGCACCGTGAACGGGCCGCGCGAGGTGAAGAACGCGCCCTTGTGGTCGAGCCGCTTCACCTTGGCCGGATCGGCGAACCGGCCGCTCGTCTTGTCGATCACCAGCGAGCCGTCTTCCCAGGCGTCCCAGTGGCCGAGCACCACCTCCATGAACTCGTCGGCGCGATCATAGCGATGATCGTGCTCGAGATGCTGCGCGCGGCCCATGTTGAGCGCTTCGCCGTCATTGACCGACGTCACCACGTTCCAGGCGGCGCGACCGTTTGTCATCAGATCGAGCGTGGCGAAGCGGCGAGCGACGTCGAACGGCTCGAAATAGGTGGTGGACGCGGTCGAGGCGAGGCCGAGCTTGGTGGTGACCATGCCCATCGTGGTCAGCACCACGATCGGGTCCATCTTCACGCAGCGGATGCCGTATTCGACGGTGTGGGCGTGATCGTTGCCGTAGCGGTCGGGCATCGCGAGGCGATCGTCGAAGAACGCCATGTGGAACTTGCCGCGCTCCAGGATGCGCGCGATCTCCTGGTAGTAGTCCGCCGACATTGAATCGTCGCGCGACTCCGGGTGACGCCAGGAGCTCGGCAGATTGGTGCAGTTCTGCGCCTGCAAAAAGCCGACCAGCGCCATTTGCCGTGTCATGTCGTTCTCCTGTACCTGAATGCGTCAGCGAAGGTCGAGGTCGTCGGTGAGCTTGTAGTCGGCTGCGAGCGCCTTGAGCTTGTCCCAGGTCGCATCCTCGATCTCGATGCCGTTCTTGCGCCGTTCGACTTCGCGCAGATGTTCGATCTCGCCCGGATAGAACACGCCGCGGCTCCCTTCCGAGGGCGGCGTCGATTTCAGGTAGCGGGCGAAATCGGCGACCTCGCGTCTGAAGTCCTGCAAGGGGCGGAACGC
>DASVOL010000238.1:0-3569 GCA_036383375.1 Bradyrhizobium sp.
GTGGTCGAAGAACGGCAAGGAGACCGCCGCCGAGCGCCGCTACAACCCGGCCTTCTCGAAGGCGGATCTGTTCCGGCTCGGCTATATCGCCACCCATTCCGGGCATTCGACCGGGGCGGCGCTTGATCTGACGCTGGTCGACCTGACCGCGGACAATTCGCGCAAGTTCGATCCGGCCAGGGACTATGCCGACTGCACCGCTGAGGTCGCCGAGCGCGCCCCGGAGGGCAGCGTCGACATGGGCACCGGATATGACTGCTCCGATGTGAAGGGGCATACCGCCGCCGGCTCGATCACACCGGCGCAAAAGCGCTGGCGGATGAGGCTGGTCGGCGCGATGGCCCGCCAGGGATTTGCCAATTATTCCAAGGAATGGTGGCACTTCTCGCTGCCGGGGGCCGGCGGGGCGGCCTATGATTTCCCGATCACGCGCGCGCACTAGCGGCCGGATTTTCCTCAAATCCGAGGCATCTCGGCAACACAAAGCTTGCCATCGCTGAAGTAGCTGAATGCGCTTTCAACACTCCTTAATTGTGGCCGTATGAAGTGCGGGCATTGCGGGAGCTGAAAACATGCGTTGGGCTGTTGTCATTGTTGCCGTCGGTGCGTTCGGCATCGCGATCTACGACCAGTACGACAAGGGCGCGAACTATCAGCGCGTCGATGCGCGCATCAGCAGCGTCAGTGACCAGTGCTATCTGGAAAAGGTCGAGCGCAACGTCATCACCAAGACGACGTTCACGTCGGACCTGACCCGCTGCGAAACCGCCGAGCTGCTGCGGAAGGAGCATCCGAAGTGGCAGGGCTATCACGTGATGCACAAGATCGAGGTGCGCGTCGTGTATGTCTCGCCGGTCGACGGCGTCTCGCACCAGTCGAGCCTGGAGATGTCGTACTTCCCCAGCGGCAAGCCGCTTCGCGCCGGCGAGGTTCTTCCGGTACTGGCCTCCAAGACCAAGGCAGACAAGACGCGCATGATCTGATCGTCGCGTCGGTTCGGGAGGATCGGAGTTCAACCATGCGCCTGGGCCTCTACGGGATGATCGCCATCGGCGTTGCAGGCCTTTATGCCTACATCGAGTTCGACAAGCGGGTGAACTTCCGTCCGATCGACGCGCGCGTCAGCAGCGTCAAGGAGCAATGCTATTTGGAGAAGACCGAGGACAATCGGAGCTCCACCTCGGACCTGTTGCCTTGCGAACTCACCGAACTTCTGGCGCGCCACCATCCGAAATGGCAAGGCGCCGACATCAAGCACAAGATCGAGATCCGGTTCGCCTACATCTCTCCGGTGGACGGCGCGGCACATGAATCGAACCTGCAATTGGCAGAATATCCGGATAACCGGCAACTAAGCCGCGGCGACATCTTTCCGGTCCAGGCGTCCCGGAAGGAGGCGAACCGGACCCGCGCCAATGACTGGGTCGACCGCTGGCTCGGCCGCCATGCGCCGAGGCATGGAAGCATCTAGCGGACGTGTACATTTTGCTGCCCCGCACCGGCTCGCAGGCTTATGATCCCCCGATTCCAGCTACGGCGCTGCCGCCACCAACGAAGACCGTTGTCCGGGCATCGCGCGCAGTGCGACCAATCGCCGGGGAGACCATGACGCAGGCTCCGTTCGCCACCCACGACGTCTTCAACCAGTCGCCGCCCTTTGAGGACGTCAACCTCTTCACGGCGGACGCGCCGCTCGTCGCGGCGGTGGCCGCCAATGGCGGGGCGGGCGCCACAGCGGAGCTGTCGGATTTCGGCAAGCACTGGGGATCGGCCGTGATGGCTGAGCGCGGCCGGCTCGCCAACGAGAACACACCGAAACTGCGGACCTTCGACGCCAGGGGCAATCGCCGCGACGAGGTCGAGTTTCATCCGGCCTATCACGAGCTGATGGCGCACTCGGCCCATGCCGGCGTGCACAACTCGACCTGGACCGCCGACGGCAAGCCGGCCGGCGGCGCGGCGGAGGTGGTGCGCGCGGCAAGGTTCTATATCGCGTCCCAGGTCGAGACCGGTCATCTCTGTCCGATCACGATGACGCGCGCCTCGGTCGCGGCGCTGGGCTCGCAGCCGGATATCCTGGCGAAGACGATGCCTGTCATCGCCACGCGCGCCTACGATCCCACCTTTGCGCCCTGGTGGACCAAGCGCGGCATGACGCTCGGCATGGGCATGACCGAGAAGCAGGGCGGCACCGATGTCCGCGCCAACATGACGCGCGCCGAGCGCGACGGCGACGCATGGCGCATCACCGGGCACAAATGGTTCATGTCGGCGCCGATGTGCGACGCCTTCCTGGTGCTGGCGCAGGCCGAGCAGGGGCTGAGCTGCTTCTTCATGCCGCGCTTTGCGCCCGATGGCACGGTCAATGCGATCCACTTCCAGCGGCTGAAGGACAAGCTCGGCAACCGCTCCAACGCCTCGTCAGAGGTCGAATTCCACGGTGCCCATGCCGAATTGATCGGCGAGGAGGGCAAGGGCATCCGCACCATCATCCAGATGGTGCAGCTGACGCGGCAAGATTGCGCGATCGCATCCGCAGGCCTGATGCGCTCGGGGCTGGCGCATGCGCTCAATCACGCGCGGCATCGCAGCGTGTTCCAGAAGCATCTTGCCGACCAGCCGCTGATGCAGGCGGTGCTGTCGGACATGGCGCTGCATGTCGAGGCGTCGATCGCGCTGGTGATGCGGCTCTGCCGCGCCTTCGATCGGGCGCCCACTGACGCGGGCGAGGCGGCCTATATGCGGCTCCTGACGCCGGCGATCAAATACTGGACTTGCAAGAGCGCACCCGGCTTCCTCTACGAGGCGATGGAGTGCCTCGGCGGCAATGGCTATGTCGAGGAGGGCATCCTGGCGCGGCATTATCGGGAGTCGCCGGTCAACGCGATCTGGGAAGGCTCCGGCAACGTGATGTGCCTCGACGTGCTCCGCGCGCTCGGCCGCGAGGCTGATGCCGCGCTCGCCGTGCTGCGTGCACTCGCCGATGCGACCAAGGGGTTGCCCGGCGCCGCTGAGGCGGTTGCCTCGATCGGACGATCGTTCCGCCGGCCGGACAGCGAGCGTATCGCACGGCTTGCGGTCGAGAAGCTGGCGCTGCTGGCGGCTACCGCCGCGCTGAACCAGGCCTCGCCGAAAAACGCCGAGCTGTTTGCGGCGACCCGGCTTGCCGAACGCCACGCCGGCATGTACGGCGCGGTGGATCTCTCCGATGCCGATCAGCGCGCGCTGCTGGCGCGGGCGCTGCCATGATCAAATTCACCGCCGTCATGCCCGGCCTTGTGCCGGGCATCCACGTCTTTGCTTCGTTTGCTGAAGAAAGACGTGGATGGCCGGGACAAGCCCGGCCATGACCAAACGTAAGGCCGAGGTTCGCTGATGGATTCTCTCACGCCGCAAGATACTGCTGCCGCTATCGATGCTCCGCCACGCCCGCCGCGGGTCTGGAAGTTCTGGGGCACCGCGCTGTGGGGGCTCTTGATCTTCGTCGCAATGTTCGTCGGCCAGGTCGCGGTCGTGATCTACCGCATCATCGCGCAGGGCGGCGAACTGTCGGCGGGAGGCATCACCCA
>DASVOL010000239.1:0-8039 GCA_036383375.1 Bradyrhizobium sp.
AACGCGGATCGCTTGCGCTATCCGCAGTATCAGCTGAGCGAGCTGCTCGCGCGCGCCCGGCATCTCATCGAGGAGACCGGCGCGCGGCCCTACGAGAGCCTGTTCCCGCTCGCGCAGTCGCCGGCGGCGTCTTGCGGACAAGAAGCGTGAATTCCCGGAGTCCGTAGCCGGTGATCAATTCGACGCGGCCGAACCGCTCGCAAAGCGGTGTCCAGCGCTCCGGCGCGGTGCGATACAGACCGGCCTCGGCTGGGGCTTCATCGCGAGGCAACATGAAATTGACGGCGAAACCGATCCGGCTGCTGGCGTCGAGATCGGTGAGGATCGCCTCGACATAAGCTTCCCATTCCGCGACGGGATGACCGAGCCGGACGTTCAAGGTTCCGCTCGCGAGCGAGTAGTCGGCGAGTGCGCCGCACTGCGAACCCTCGGCGAACACGGCCAGCTTGTTGGCGGCCCAGCGGGCACGGGCAGCCGCGATCATGGCCGGCGAGATGTCGATGCCGCGATAGGTCACAGCGGCATCGCCGTGGCGCATCGCCAGGAACTCGAGCAGCGCGCCGTAGCCACAGCCGAAATCGTTCAGGCTGAAAGGTTTCCCGAAACGACAAAGCTTCAGCAACTGCACGAAGCGCAGGTATTGCGAGAGCACATTCGGCCAATCGACCCCGAGCGGGGTCGGGCCGTGCCGTTGCAGCGTTCCCGAATAGTATTCGCGAACCTTGGCCTGCAGTGCGCGCATCGCGCCGGCGGTCGCGCTACTTCTTGCGCTTGCCGGCCTTGGGACGGTTCGCGCGGATCGTCGGGACCGAGATCGTGAGAAACCCCTTGCTGGAGAAGCTCAGAACGCGATCGCCGCTTGTGATCTGCACGATTCCCTTCGGGTGCTCGCCGGGATGCCAGGTGAAGAACACCGGCATCGCCCTGCCGCTTTCGAGATTGCCCTGCAGCGACGCGACGATCTGATCGTGCCCGTTCTTCCGTGAGACCTTGCCGTCGATCGATGCACCCGTTCGCTTCAGAAGCTTCAGGTACTTGAATAATCCCTGACGATCAGCTTCGCCGACCGGCGCAATGTTGAGAAGTCCAAAGGACATCTGCAGCGTGTGCTGCGGCGAGAATACTTTGAACTCCTTTTGAAACTGGACCATCTCGTCCAGCGCTTCGCCAATGAACCGGGAATTCAACTGCTCCTGAACGTGCGGGACGTACCCGTCGGCAACCAATCCGCCCATAGTATTCCTCCTGAGTATTTCCTGCTGAAAAGCGGATGATAACGCGCTTCGCGGTCTCCGGCCAGACGCCAAGTGATCATCTGCTGATCCTACAATCATCGGTAGGTACAATTGTCTATGAATTGCTTCACAGATTTGGCCGTGCATTATGCAAGAGAACGTGTTTCCCCTCTTGCTGGGTCGCACCCGTCAGGCTGCGCCCTTACGACGGTCATGGCATGCGACTTCCCTTCTTCTACGGCTGGATCATCGTCGCGGTGACCTTCGTCACCATGGCGATCGGCGTCAACGCACGGACGGCCTTCTCGCTGTTCTATCCGCCGATCATCTCCGAATTCGGCTGGGAGCGCGGCGTCACCGCGGGCGCATTCTCGTTCGGCTTCGTCGCCTCCGCGATCGCGAGCCCGCTGATCGGCCGGCTGATGGACCGCAACGGTCCGCGCGCGGTGATGGAGCTCGGTGTGCTCTTGATGGGCTCCGGCCTGCTGCTCGCGCCGCTGACCACGCAGCCCTGGCATCTCTATCTCACCATCGGCGTGCTGGTTGGTTCCGGCAGCGTCTGCCTCGGCTATTCCGGCCAATCGCTGTTCGTGCCGAACTGGTTCATCCGCCGTCGCGGCCTCGCAATCGGGCTCGCCTTCGCCGGCGTCGGCATCGGCTCGGTGACGTTGCTGCCATGGGTGCAGCACATGATCGAGCATACCGGCTGGCGCACTGCCTGCACCGCGATGGGGATCCTGGTGCTGGTCGTACTGGCGCCGATCAACCTGTTGCTGCACAAGAAGCCGGAGGACATCGCGCTGCGGCCGGACGGCGATGCGGCGCCGACGGCGACGTCGGCGAGGCCCGCATCAAACATCGTCGATCCGGTCTGGGCCGGCACCGACTGGACACTGTCGCGCGCGCTGCGCACCGCGCGGTTCTGGTGGATCGCGATCGGCTATTTCTGCGGCCTGTACATCTGGTATGCGGTGCAGGTGCACCAGACCAAATTCCTGCTCGATATCGGATTTAGCTCCAATGTCGGCGTCTGGGCGCTCGGCGTCGTCAGCCTGCTCGGCATTCCCGGCCAGATCTGGCTCGGGCATCTCTCCGATCGCATCGGCCGTGAATGGGTGTGGGCGATCTCCTGCTTCGGCTTCATGATCTGCTTTGCCGCGCTCGCCGCCTTGAAATACTGGCCGAGCATGACGCTGATCTATCTCATGGTCTTCACCCAGGGCGCGCTCGGCTATGGCCTGACATCCGTGATGGGACCGGTGGTGCTGGAGATCTTCCAGGGCAAGCAATACGGCAGCATTTTCGGCACCGTGATGCTGGCCGCGCTCGCCGGCGGAGCCGCCGGCCCCTGGATCACGGGCCAGCTCTATGATCTGTCGGGCAGCTATACCAGCGCGTTCCTGCTCGGCATCGCCGTCAGCCTGCTGTCGGCATTCGCGATCTGGCAGGCTTCGCCGCGCAAGGTCCGCGCCGTCGCCGGCCAAATGCACAAGGTCGCCAGCGCGGCCTGACGGATCAGGTCGATGAAACGCCGATCGCCCGCTGCAGGTCAGTGATCGCGCGCAGGCAACTGTCGGCGGGTGTGGTTTCCGGATCGATCAGGCGGTGCAGGCGGAAACCGTCTTCCAGCGCCAGCACGATCGCGCCGGTCCAGTCCGGATTGAGTCTCGCGTTCCTGCCGCTGTTCTTCTGCGCGGTCTCGACGATGTCGGCGATCAGCTTGCGCCGCGCGCGCAGGCGCTTGGCGAGCTCGGGTCGGCGCTTCTCGGCGCGCGCCACGAACAGGATCATCTCCATATGCAGGAGAGGCGAGCGGCCCAGCGGATCCTGCCGGGTGCGGTCCACGGTGCGCAGTGCCTCCAGGAAGTCGGCGAGGTCCTTGTGCTTGGCGAGCAGATCGAGGTTGCGCCGGATCGATTGCTCGACGTGATCCTCGAGCATCGCGAAGATCAGTTCGTCCTTGCTCTTGAAGTTCGAATAGAACGCGCCGCGGGTGAAACCCGCCGCAGCCGCGATCGCCTCGATGCTGGCGCCGCCGATTCCCTGTTCCTCGAACACCCGCGCCGCCGCCTCGAACAGCTTCTCGCAGGTGTCGTCGCGCGTCGGTCTGGTTCGAACCCTTGACATCGGCGCATTTTAGGGCAGAATGCAACTCGATACAAGAGTGCATCGAGTTGCGATTGCTAAAACGAGAGTTGCTAAAACCAGAATGGCTGCACCCGTGTTGGTGCGGTCTTGAGGATGACACCAAGGCGCGCCAGAGTGCAGGCACCGGCGTAGCGCACGAACGAGGTCACCATGAACGAGCAAGTTCAGCCGGCCAGCGGCGAGCCGCTTTTCAACCCACTGGCGCCCGAATTCATTCGCAATCCCTATCCGTATTATGAGCGGCTGCGCCGCCTCGATCCGATGCATCTCAATGCGCATGGGGCCTTCGTCGCCAGCCGGCACGCCGAGGCCAGCCTCGTGCTGCGCGACAAGCGGTTCGGCAAGGACTATGTCGAACGCTCGATCCGCCGCTACGGTCCCAAGATCATGGACGAGCCGGTCATGCGCAGCATGGGCCACTGGATGCTGCAGCAGGATCCGCCCGACCACACCCGCCTGCGCGGTCTCGTCGTCAAGGCGTTCACCGCGCGCCGGGTCGAGGACATGCGGCCGCGCATCCAGCGCGTCGTCGACGAAACGCTCGACCGCATCATTCCGCAAGGCGAGATGGACCTGATCGAGGACTTCGCCTTCCGCCTGCCGGTCACGATCATCTGCGACATGCTCGGCATCCCCGAGGAGCATCGCGAGGCCTTCTACAACGGCTCGCGCGACGGCGGACGCCTGCTCGAGCCGGTGCCGATGTCGGCGGAGGAGATCAAGCAGGGCAACGCCGCCAATGCGATGGCCGCGATGTATTTCCACCAGCTGTTCGAGTTGCGCCGCAAGCAGCCCGGCGACGACCTCACCACCCAGCTGGTGCAGGCCGAGGAGGACGGCCAGAAGCTCACCAATGAGGAGCTCACCGCCAACATCATCCTGCTGTTCGGCGCCGGCCACGAGACGACCGTGAACCTGATCGGCAACGGCCTGCTCGCGCTGTTCCGCAACCCGGACCAGCTCGCGCTGCTGAAGGCCAATCCCGGCCTGATCACCAATGCGATCGAAGAGTTCCTGCGCTACGATTCCTCGGTGCAGCTGACCGGCCGCGTCGCGCTGGAAGACATCGAGGATCTCGGCGGCAAACGCATCCCGAAGGGGGAGAGCGTGCTGTGCCTGCTGGGCTCGGCCAACCACGACGAGGCGGTCTATCCCGACCATCCCGAGAAGCTCGACATCCGGCGGCCGAACGTGAAGCCGCTATCGTTCGGCGGCGGCATCCATTTCTGTCTCGGCGCCCAGCTGGCGCGGATCGAGGCCGAAGTCGCGATCTCGACGCTGCTGCGCCGGATCCCCGACCTGCGGCTCGATGACGCGGAAAATCCGGAGTGGCGGCCGACCTTCGTGCTGCGCGGGCTGAAGCGGCTCCCTGCGAGCTGGTGACATCCGGGATGTGGTGACATCCGGGACGTGCGGCAGGGCATTAACCCTGCCGCGACGGCTGGCGTGCACGCACGCTTGAGCGGAAAACCGTCATCCGCCAGACGTCGCAGCGGTAAAGCCGCTGTGACTTCGCCATACTTGTCTCTATATTTGGGTTGCTCCGGCCGAGGGTTCAGCTCCGCGGAGCGGGCTCAAAGGGAGACACCGTGCAGACGACGCTGCTCGGCCTGGCAATCGCCTTCATTCTTGCACTGGTCGCTGCGCTGGTCGGTCCGTACTTCGTTGACTGGAACCAGTTCAGACCGCAGTTCGAGGCGGAGGCGTCCAAGATCATCGGCACGCCGGTTCGTGTCGCTGGCAATCTCGACGCGCGCCTGCTGCCTGCACCCTCGCTGCGGTTGAAAACCGTCACCGTCGGCGGCGCCAACGACCTCGGCAAGATCCGGGCCGCCAATCTCGACGTCGAGCTCAGCCTGAGCTCGCTGATGCGCGGCGAGTGGCGCGCGAACGAGCTCACCGTCAATGGCTTGTCGCTCGACCTCGGGCTCGATCCGAAGGGGCGGATCGACTGGTCGCCGTCGAGCGGGAGCTTCAACCTGGCCTCGTTGGCGATCGATCGCCTCAATCTGACCGGCCGCATCGCGCTGCACGATGCCGCAAGCCGCAGCACGCTCGAGCTGAACGACATTGCCTTCAGCGGCGATGTCCGCTCGCTTGCCGGCGCGGTCCGCGGTGACGGCAATTTCATGTTCGACGGCAACCGCTACCCGTTTCGGATCTCGTCGGGGCAAAGCGCTGACGGCAGCGGCACCCGCCTGCACTTCAACATCGATCCCGGGCAGCGGCCGATGTCGGCCGATCTCGACGGCATCCTGACCTTCGAGGCCCGCGCGCCGCGGTTCGAGGGGAGCCTGACGTTGGCCGGCACGCCCGGCCAGCGCGGCGGCAGCGATATGCCGCCCTGGCGGATCGCGGCCAGGATCAAATCGGATTATTCGGCGGCACGTCTCGACCAGGTCGAGGTGAGCTATGGCGCCGAGGACCGTGCGCTGAAGCTCGCAGGAAGCGGCGATCTCAGGTTCGGTGCGTCGCCGCTACTGCGTGCCGCGCTTTCGGCACGACAGCTCGATGGCGACAAGTTCGCCGCCAAAGATGGCGCCAAGGATAACGCCAGGGACGGCAACAACAATGTCGAGCCGGTGCGCGTGCTGCCGGCGATGCGCGCGGTGTTGTCGGGGCTTCCGCAAAGCCCGATCCCGGCGCAGGTGGAGCTCACCTCCGAGCAGATCATGCTCGGCGGCCGCCCGTTGCAGGACATCTCGGCAGAGCTGCAATCGGATGCGAAATCATGGACCGTGCGCAGGCTGGAGTTTCGCGCGCCGGGATCGACGCGGGTCTCGATGAGCGGCGCCAGCGCGCAGCCCGGCGCCTCGAACAGCTTCAAGACCGCGCTCAACATCGAATCGTCCGATCCCGATACGCTGATGAGCTGGCTGCAAGGGCGGAGCGATATCGCCTACCGCAGCCAGAAACCGCTGCGGTTGCGCGGCGACGTCACGGTGTCGCCATCAGGTTTTTCGATCGACGCGATGAAGGCGGAAATAGAAGGCGGCGCGGTCGAGGGCCGCGTCGCGGTCGCGCACCGCGAGGCGACGAGCGGCTCCAAGGTCGAGGCGCAGCTGAAGGCGGAACGGCTCGATCTCGATGCGACGGCGGCCTTCATTCGCTCGCTGGCCGGCCCGCAAGCCGAATGGCCGGACGAGGCGCAATTGTCGCTCGATGTCGGGCGCGCGATCTCTTCGGGGCAGGAATTGCGGCCGCTGCTCGCGAAGATCGCCTACAGCCCGAAGAACATCGTGCTCGAGCGCGTGAGGATCGGTCAGCCCGACAATGTCACGCTTGACGGCAGCGGCAATTTCGATCGCGCCAATGCGACCGGCAAGCTCGCGGTCGATGCGACCGCCGCGTCGCTCGGCCGGCTGACCGCTATGGTGCAGCCGTTCGCGCCGGCGCTTGCCGCACGGCTTGGTGTGCTGCGTGCGGACGCCGGTCCGGTCCGTGCAAGGCTTGCGCTCGACCTCGGCAAAGGCAACGCCGCCGATCGCGGCAGCGCGCGCGCGACGATCGATCTCGATACGCCGCAACTCAAGGGCAATACGGTGATCTCGGCGACGCCGCAGGTCGCTGCGATCCGTGCGCTGGATGTCGACGCACTTCGCAGCAGCGACGTGACGGTGGAAGCGAAAGTCTCCGCCGTTGAGGGCAATGCGCTGCTGACGCTGCTTGGGCTTGACCGCGCGGTCGCAGCCGGTGCGGGCCCGACGCAATTCGAGGGCAGCGTGAGCGGCGCGTGGCACGCGCCGTTGCGGCTGAAGGCGCGGCTCTGGGGTGCCGGGCTCGACGCGGATGCGGAAGGGACCGCGGAGCCGTGGTCCAAGGATGGAGCGGGCGAGAGCAAATCGAGCGTCAGCCTCCGTGTCCGCAGCGCCGACATCAGTCCGCTGCTCAATCTGAAATCATCCGATCCGGCGGCAAATATCCGCCTGTCGTCGCGAGTCGCGCTTGCGGGTGACAGGCTGACCTTCGACGATCTCGACAGCATCGTCGCCGGTTCGCGGCTGCGCGGCCGGCTCGCGGTGACGCTCGCCGATCAGAAGAGCATCGACGGCGAAGTCGGCCTCGATCAGATCACGCTGGCGCCGATTTTCGCGGCGGCAATCGGCGCGGCCGGTCACGATGCGACCGAGCCGCTCGGCCAGGGCCTGACGGGCGCCTGGCGCGGCAAGGTCACGTTCGAAGCGCTGCACGGCCTGCTGCCCGGCGGGGCCGAGCTGCAGCCGGTCAGCGGCACCATCAGGTCGGACGGGCAGTCGCTGACCTTCGACGGCGTCAAGGGCAAGATCGGCGGCGGCGAGGCGACTGCGTCCATCGATGCGCGGCAGGGCGTCAACGGACTCGCGCTGAATGCAAATGTGCAGCTCTCGGGTGTCGACGGCTCGGCCTTGCGCTATCGCAGTCTCGCGATGCCCAAGGCACGCACCTCGATGCAGATGACGTTGCTGACGCAGGGGCGCAGCGCCTCGGCGCTGATCGGTGCGCTGTCCGGCAGCGGCGCCGTGACGCTGGAGGGGCTGAATCTTCCAGGGCTCGATCCGCGCGCGTTCGACGTTGCGATCCGCGCCAGCGATTCCGGGCAGGCGACCGATGACACGCGGCTGAGGCAGATCGTCGAACCGGCGCTCGCAGCCGGCGGGCTGTCGGTTGGTTCGGCGC
>DASVOL010000240.1:0-4910 GCA_036383375.1 Bradyrhizobium sp.
CAATGTTGCTGGCCTGCCTGCCGCGAATGCCGGCAAGGCCACGTCGAACGCGATCATGAAAGACAACAGCAGGCAGCACTTCCGCGCCGAGCGGCAAAGCATGCAGGTCAACCGCACGAGTTCGGGAGGCAGCCGTGCTTCGCTCCACGCAAGTCCGTCCGTCTCACACGCCGGCGGAATGGGCGGCGGTCACCGTGGCGGCTTCAGGCACTGATCAGCCGCACCACACAACGAAACGGGGGCAGAGCGCGCACCGCCCTGCCCCCGTTCATTTCAAGATGCTCGTCTCAGGCGACGAGCTTCGCGAACAGGTCGGCATCGACATTGCCGCCCGAGAGCACGATGACGACGTTCTTGCCCTTGGCGTCGATCCGTCCCGCCAGCAGCGCCGCGAGCCCCACCGCGCCGCCGGGCTCGACCACGAGCTTCAACTCGCGATAGGCGAAGGCAACGGCCGCACCGACCTCGTCGTCGGAGACGCTGACGCCGTTTGCCAGCAGCTTGCTGTTGATGGCGAAGGTGAGCTCGCCCGGCATCATCGCCATCAGCGCATCGCAGATGGTGCGCGCCGCGACCGGATGCGCCTCGCGATGGCCGACCTTGAGCGACAGAGCGTGATCGTCATAGCCCGCGGGCTCGGCAACGAGCACCTTGGCCTGCGGATATCTTGCCTTCACTGCGGTGGCGACACCCGCGATCAGGCCGCCGCCCGATGCCGGCGCGACCACGATGTCGGGCACAAGCCCGAGCGCGGCCATGTCCTCGGCGATTTCGCGGCCGGCGGTGCCCTGGCCGGCGATCACCAAGGGATCGTCATAGGGAGGCACCAAAGTCGCACCACGCTTGCTGGCGATGCCGCTTGCGATCGCCGCACGGTCGTCGCGATCGCGATCGTACAGCACGACCTCGGCGCCATAGGACTTGGTCCGCTCGCGCTTGGTGAGCGGGGAGTCCGCAGGCATCACGATGGTCGCCTGCATGTTGAGGATCTTTGCCGCCGCGGCAACGCCCTGGGCATGGTTGCCCGAGGAGAACGCGACGACGCCCCCGCTCCGCTTGTCCTGCGGGATAGAGGCGAGCTTGTTGAAGGCGCCGCGGAACTTGAACGATCCGGTCCGTTGCAGCATCTCGGGCTTGAGGAAGACCTGGGTGCCGACGCGTTCGTTGAGAACGGGGAAAGTCAGGAGCGGCGTACGCACCGCGAACGGCGCGACCACCCTTGCGGCGGCATCGATGTCCGCAGCAGCGACGGGTGGATTGAGAGGGGTGTCCGTCATCCACGATTTGTATCGCGGCAGCGGGCAACCCGGCAAGACGCTTTAGCGTGACTTGTTCTAGCGTGAGGTGGAATGGGGCGCCGGCAAGGCCGCGAAATGGTGCTCTTCCGCGCCGAATTCGAACGCCTCCCCCTCGCCGTCGGGCGCCACGGGGCGGACATTCATGCAGCGGTCGATGAACACCCGGGCCGACGCCTGCCAGGTGTGGAGTGCGGCGAAATCGACGCAAGCCTGGCGCGAGATGCCAAGCGCCTCCAGGCAGGCGTGGTGCAGATCCTCGTCGAGCACGCCGACCGGCGCCGCGCCGATCACGTCACGGGGGCCGGTGACCGGAAAAGCGGCAACCGGCAGGCCGCTGGCCAGCGCCTCAAGCAGCACCAAACCGAACGTATCGGTACGGCTGGGGAAAACGAAGACGTCGGCCGCGGCATAGATTTCGGCCAATTCTTCCCCATGGCGGGCGCCGAGGAAGACGGCCTCCGGATATTTCCGCTCCAGCGCCGCCCGCGCCGGGCCGTCGCCGACCACTACCTTGGTGCCGGGCAGATCGAGATCGAGGAACGCCTCGAGGTTCTTCTCGACCGCCACCCGGCCGACGCTGAGATAGACCGGCTGCGGCAGGCAGAGGTCGACATCGCGCGGATGGAACAGCGCGGTGTCGACGCCGCGCGACCACAGCACCACGTTGCGGAAGCCGCGCTGGCGCAATTCGGCGGCCAGCGCCGGGGTCGCCGCCATCACTGCCCGGCTCGGCCTGTGGAACCAGCGCAGCGCGCGCCACACCCAAGCCTCGGGGACAGGCGTCCGTGCCGAGACATATTCGGGAAAGCGGGTGTGGAAGCTCGTCGTGAACGGCAGGCCGTGCTTGCGGCAATAGCGGCGGACCGACAGCCCGATCGGGCCTTCAGTCGCGATATGGATGCTGTCGGGCCTGGCCGCCTCGATCAGGCTTGCGACCTTGGCCCGGTACGGCAGCGCCAGGCGGAGATCGCGATAGCTCGGCATCGCGAAGGTGCGGAACTCGTCCGGTGTCAGGAAGCTGACCTCGACGCCGAGCGATTTCGCCGCCTGTGCCATCATGGTCAGCGTGCGGACAACCCCGTTGACCTGGGGATGCCACGCATCGGTCGCGACCAGGATATGCGTCATGCAGCGCGTGCCGTGACTCGCGGAACTGGCGCGATCCGGCGCACCGGGTCGGTCCAGGTGATGATTTCGAAGCTGCCGTCCTCATGCTCGGCGAGCGCCGTGCAGCTCTCGACCCAGTCGCCGCAATTCATGTAGCGGATGCCGTGCTCGTCATGAATCGTCGCGTAGTGGATGTGGCCGCAGATCACGCCGTCGCAGCCGTGACGCCGCGCCTCGCCGGCCAGCGTTGCCTCGAACGCGCCGATATAGTTCACCGCCTTCTTGACCTTCAATTTGGCCCATTGCGACAGCGACCAGTACGGCACGCCGAACATCTTGCGGAAGAAGTTGACGAAGCGATTCATCTGGATCGCGAAGTCATAGGCCTTGTCGCCGAGATGGGCGAGCCAGCGCGCGTTCTGCACCACGAGATCGAAGATGTCGCCGTGGATCACGAGGTAGCGCTTGCCGTCGGCGCCGGTGTGAACGGTGTTCTCCACCACGTCGATGCCGCCGAAATGCGTGCCGTAATATTTGCGCAGGAACTCGTCGTGGTTGCCCGGGACGTAGATCACCTTGGCGCCCTTGCGCGCCTTGCGCAGCATCTTCTGCACGAAATCGTTGTGGGTCTGCGGCCAGTACCAATTCGACTTCAGCGCCCAGCCGTCGACGATATCACCAACGAGGTAGATCGTGTCGGCATCGTGAGAGCGGAGGAAGTCCAGCAGGCGGTCGGCTTGCGAACCGCGGGCTCCGAGATGGACATCGGAGATAAACAAAGTGCGAAAGCGCCGCTCGGGGCTTTCTTCACTCAAGGAGTCACTTCCCATGCCTGTGCACCTAACAGATTCCTGTGACAAGGCGATGACGATCCCCGCGACCCAAGGCCTCACCAACAGTTAACGAGAATCAGCAGCACGCCCCCTTCCCTGCGGATAACAGCGGCGTGCGACAATCTGGCGACATGGGTGGACGCAGCTGTGCGGAACAGCCGTTGTGTTGCCTGCATATCGCGGCGGAACAACGAAGCGATTGAATACGTAGCCGTTATGTAGCCCGGATGAAGCGAAGCGTAATCCGGGAAGGTGCGTCCGCGGAAAATGCGGCTTCAGTAGAATTTGTGGAAGTGATGCACCGGCCCGTGGCCATGTCCGACAGCGAAGCGATCGGCGGCGGCGATCGCATCCGTGATCCACGCCTTGGCGTTGCGCACGGCGGTCTCCATGTCCTCGCCCTTCGCGAGCCCTGCCGCGATCGCCGATGACAGCGAGCAGCCGGTGCCGTGCGTGTTCGAAGTCGCAATGCGCGGCGCCGCAAGCGCGATGCTGCGCGCGCCATCGATCAGATAGTCGATGCTCTCGGCGCCGTGTCCGTGGCCGCCCTTGACCAGCACCGCGCGACATCCCATCGCCATCAATTGCCTGCCCTGCCGTTCGACGTCGGCCTCGCTCACAGCGACCGGCTCGTTCAACAGCGCGGCTGCTTCCGGCAGGTTCGGCGTGATCAGCGAGGCCAGCGGAAACAGCATGGTCTTCAGCGCATCGATCGCCTCGGCAGCGAGCAGCCGATCGCCCGAGGTTGCGACCATCACCGGATCGAGCACGATGTGGCGCGGCGCCCAGCGCTTCAGCGCGCCCGCAATCGCCACGATCGTCTCGGCCTGCGCCACCATGCCGATCTTGACCGCGCCGACCTCGAGGTCGGAGAACACCGTATCGATCTGCGCCGTGACGAACGAAGCGGGCACCGGATGGATGCCGCTGACCCCCGTGGTGTTCTGCGCCGTCAGTGCCGTGATCGCCGAGGCCCCATAGACCCCGAGCGCGGCAAAGCTCTTGAGGTCGGCCTGGATGCCCGCCCCGCCCGAGGAATCCGAGCCGGCAATGGTGAGCGCGACCGGCGTCATGGTGCGGCACCGGCGGTTGAGACGAATGAGATCATCACGAACAAGCTCATGGCCTGTCCTAGCCCGGCCGCCCATCGGCAGCAAGTTCGCCTGACTTTACCGCGAGTTGGCCTTGTTGCCCGTTGCCTTGCCCCTTGCCTTGGCGGCCGGTTTTTGGCCTATAGTCGCGGAAATCCCCGGAGACGACTTTGATGGTTCCTTTCTTCGTCCAGATCAAATGCAAGCTCGGCCAGTCCTACACCGTCGCCAATGCGCTGGCGGAAGCCGAGATTGCCTCCGAGATCTATTCCACCGCGGGCAATTACGATCTGCTCGTCAAGTTCTACGTCGACCACGACACCGACATCGGCCATTTCATCAACGAGAAGGTTCAGGTGCTCCCGGGCATCCAGGACACCCTCACGATCATCACCTTCAAGGCGTTCGGCGCGAAGTAGCGCATCGACCTCCATACGTGCCCGATTGGCGAGACGCGCGCCGCTAGGCGTCCGGCGCCGAGTCGATCAGCGCCTTCAGGAACGTGACGACGATACGGCCGCTGCGATTTACTTCGCCGCCCCTCGACAACAGCGCCATGCCGCGGCCCAATGCGATGAAGC
>DASVOL010000241.1:0-2843 GCA_036383375.1 Bradyrhizobium sp.
TCAACCCCGCGCCGCGCGATCCTTCTCGTTCTGGGCCTTGATCGAGTCGCGCGCCTTGGTCCAGTCGTCGTCGCTCCAGTCGCGCAGCTGGTAGAAATTGCCGCCCATTGCCAGCGCCTGCGCGCCGTCCATGGCGATGGTCTCGCCGTTGATCCAGTCGCAGCCGCCGGAGATCAGGAATACCGCGAGGTTCTGCAGCTCCTCCATGGTGCCGACCCGGCCCATCGGGTTCATCGCCTTGGTCCGCGCGCCGGCCTCGTCGCCGGGCTTGATGCGCTTGCTCATGCCCTCGGTCGGAATCTCGCCGGGCGCGATGGTGTTGAGGCGGATGCCGTGGCGGCCCCATTCGATCGCGAGCGACATGGTCATGGCGTGGATCGCCGACTTGCTCATCGCCGACGGCACCACGTAGGGCGAGCCGTTGCGCACCCAGGTCACGGTGATCGACACCACGTTGCCGCGATTTCCGCCGGCGATCCAGCGCCGGCCCACCGCGTGGGTCACGTAGAAGGTGCCGTGCATCACGATATTGGCCACTGCATCGAACCCTCGTGCGGAGAGCTCTTCCGACCGCGAGATGAAATTGCCGGCGGCGTTGTTGATGAGATCGGTGAGGGGACCGCTGGTGGTCCAGATCGACTCGATCATCTCGTCGACCGCCATCGCGTTGCGGATATCGACGCCATGGCTGACCACGCGTCCGCCATACTCGGCCATCAGTTCGGTGGCGGTCTCGTCGCAGACGCTCTTGCGGCGGCCGCAGATATGGACCTCAGCCCCGAGTTGCAGGAACCGCGAGGCCATGGCCTTGCCGAGGCCGGTGCCACCACCGGTTACCAGTATGCGCCGCCCGGCAAGAAGCTGGTCAGAGAACATCGTTTCCTCCACGGGGGGTTGTCAGTTAATTGGTCGATTGACTAAAAGCGGACAACGGCCTTTGTGTAAAGCGCCAACTCAAGGACAAAGCGGAGGGAATGATGGAAGATCGCGTTTCGATATCGATTTCAGACGGTATCGCCGATGTCCGCCTGGTGCGGGCTGACAAGATGAACGCGCTCGATGCCGCGATGTTCGAGGCATTGGTCGCCGCAACCGACCGGCTTTCCAAGGAAAAAGGCGTCCGGGTCGTGGTGCTGTCCGGCGAGGGCCGCGCCTTCTGCGCTGGCCTCGACATGGGCCGGTTCGCGGCCATGAAGGATGGTGGTAACGGGGTGCCGGGCGGTGAGAACCGCGATCTCACCATCCGCACCCACGGCAAGGCCAATTTCGCGCAGCAGGCGGTCTGGGGCTGGCGCCAGCTCCCGGTGCCGGTGATCGCTGCGGTTCACGGCGTCGCGTTCGGCGGCGGCTTCCAGCTCGCGCTCGGCGCCGACATGCGCTTTCTCTCGCCGGACGCGCGGATGTCGATCATGGAGATCAAATGGGGCCTTGTCCCCGACATGGCCGGCACGCCGATCCTCGCGAGCCTCGTGCGCGACGATATCCTGCGTGAGCTCACCTACACCGGCCGCATCTTCTCGGCGCAGGAGGCCCAAAGTTACGGCCTCGCCACGCGCGTCTGTGACGATCCGCGCGCCGCGGCGCTCGAGGTCGCGCGCGAGATCGCCGGCAAGAGCCCGGATGCGATCCGTGCCGCCAAGCGCATGCTGAACAGTCTGTCGGTCGATCCGGCGGCCGCGTTGCTAGCGGAATCCGTCGAGCAGCAGAAGTTGCTCGGCAGCCCCAACCAGACCGAGTCCGTGCGCGCTAATCTGGAGAAGCGCGCACCAAGGTTTGCGGATGTGTGATCAATATCTATCCGCCCGTCATGGCCGGGCTTGTCCCGGCCATCCACGTCTTTGTTGCGGCGACGAAGACGTGGATCACCGGGACAAGCCCGGTGATGACGAAAACAACCAGGGTCGCTAACCGATCACGAAGAACAAGAACAAAATGAGCGAAACGTCCCAACCCTTCCTCGGCATTATCAGCGGCGGTCGCCGGCGCGATCACGCAGCGGTCGCCGAGCGCACCGACCGCATTGCTAGCGGCCTGAACAAGCTCGGCGTCAAGCCGGGCGACAGCGTCTGCATGCTGATGCGGAACGACATCGCCTTCATGGAGGCAGCCTATGCGGCGATGCGGCTCGGCGCCTACGGCGTTCCGATCAACTGGCACTTCAAGCCGGAGGAGATCAACTACGTGCTGACGGATTCCGGCACGCGCGTCCTGATTGGCCATGCCGACATGCTGCACCCGCTGCGCGGCGCGATCCCTTCCGATGTCACGGTGCTCAGCGTGCCGACGCCGCCGGAAATCCTCGCCAACTACAAGATCAATCCCGATCACCTCGCGACGCCGGATTTCGCGATCGATTTCGAATCCTGGCTCGCGCAATTCCCGCGCTACAACGGCCCTGTGGTGCCGCAGCCGCAGAACATGATCTACACCTCGGGCACGACAGGCCATCCGAAGGGCGTGCGCCGCTTCGCGCCGACGCCGGAGCAGACCGCCAATGCCGAAGCGATGCGCGGGATGATCTACGGCCTGAAGCCGGGCGCACGTGCGATCCTGCCGGGACCGCTGTATCATTCGGCACCGAATTCCTTCGGGCTGCGCTCGGGCAGGCTCGGCGGCGCGCTGGTGCTGATGCCGCGTTTCGACGCGGAGGAATTTCTGCAGCTGATCGAGCGCGAGAAGATCGACACCATCTTCATGGTGCCAACCATGTTCATCCGCCTGATGAAGCTGCCGGAGGAGGTGCGCCGGAAATACGACATGTCGTCGTTGCGGCACATCATCCATGCCGCCGCGCCCTGTCCACCCGACGTCAAGCGCGCCATGATCGAATGGTGGGGGCCGGT
>DASVOL010000242.1:0-4499 GCA_036383375.1 Bradyrhizobium sp.
TGGATCATGACATCCCACGCGCCCGCGGCGGCACGCGCCGGCCGATCGGATAGTTCGAGCTCGACCGACACCTCGGGGTGGCGGGATCGGAAGACCGCAACGGCCGGGGCGATGTAGCGGCGTCCGAAGCCGAGCGGCGCAAGAATCTTCAGATGGCCGGCGATGGTGCCACGCCGCGCCTGCAGCGCGTCCGTCAGCTCCATCGACTCGTCGAGCAGCGTGCCGCCGCGCAGCACCAGCAGCTCGCCCTCATCGGTCAATGTCAGCCGCCGGGCCGAACGGCTGACCAGTTGAACGCCCAGGCGCTGTTCGAGGCTCTGCAGTCGCTGCGACACCGCCGATGGCGTCACGTCGAGCGCCCGCGCCGCGGCCGCGAGCGACCGGGCCGCCGCGATGGCCAGGAAGAAGCGGATGTCGTCGGTCGTGATCATTAAGGCCAGACTTAATCCAAGAATGACCTTCGGTAAATTGTACTTAGCATGGAAACGGCTAGTCTCGCCGGATGTCAGCAGCCCCTGTTTTCAACGTACCGCATCCGCTTGCCGATATCGAGACGCCCTGCCTCGTGCTCGACGAAGACCGGATGCTGCGCAACATCGCCCGCCTGAAGACGCGGCTAATGCGGCTCGGCGTGCCGCTGCGACCGCACCTGAAGACCGCGAAATCCATTCCGGCGGCGCGCGCCGTGATGGACGCCCCGGGCGGCCCGGCAACGGTCTCGACCATGCAAGAGGCCGAGATGTTCGCCGCGGCAGGCGTCAAGGACATCCTCTATGCCGTCGGCATCGCGCCGCAGAAGCTCGATCGCGTCGCGGCGCTGCGGCGGCAGGGCGTAGACCTGTCTCTGGTGCTCGACAGCATGGAACAGGCGGACGCCGTCACCACGATGGCGCGCATGACGAACGACCGCATTCCCGTGCTAATCGAGATCGACTGCGACGGCCATCGCGCCGGCGTCGGCGCGCACGACCCGCTGCTGGTCGAGATCGGCCGCAAGCTGCACCAAGGCGGTGCTGAACTGCGCGGCGTGATGGCGCATGCCGGTGAATCCTATTCCTGCCGCAGCACGGCGGCGCTCGAGCAGGCGGCCGAGCAGGAGCGCGCCGCGGCGGTCGCTTGCGCCGAGGCGTTGCGCGCGGCCGGACTGCCCTGCCCCGTGGTCAGCGTCGGCTCGACGCCGACAGCGCATTTCGCGCGCCGGCTCGATGGCGTCACCGAGGCGCGCGCCGGCGTCTTCGTGATGTTCGACCTTGTCATGACCGGGATCGGGGTCTGCACGGTCGAGGACATTGCGCTGTCGGTGCTCGCGACGGTGATCGGCCATCGCGCCGACCGTGGCTGGACCTTCATCGACGCCGGCTGGATGGCGCTATCGCGCGATCGCGGCACCGCGAAGCAGCCGATCGACCAGGGCTACGGCATCGTCTGCGACATCGATGGCCGGCCCTACCCCGATTTGATCGTGACCGAGACCAATCAGGAGCACGGCATCATCGCGCTCCGCTCCGGGAGCACCGCGCCGCAGGTGACGCTGCCGGTCGGGACAAAGGTGCGGATCCTGCCGAACCATGCCTGCGCGACCGGAGCCCAGCACGACCGCTATCATGTCGTCGCCGCCGGCTCCGGCTCGGTCCGGCAATGGGAGCGATTTCGCGGATGGTAGGAAATGGAGCGCAGCCCATGATTCGAGCCTATGACGCCGTTCTGTTCGATCTGCTGACCGCGCTGCTCGACAGCTGGACGCTCTGGAACAAGGTGGCGGGCTCCGACGAGGCCGGGCTGCGTTGGCGGGCCGAGTATCTCAGGAACACCTACGCCACCGGACGCTATCGTCCTTATGAGGATCTGGTGGGCGAGGCGGCGCGCAATGTCGGACTGCCGTTCGAGCGGGCTGCGGAGCTTGGCGCACGCTATGCAGAGCTCGATCCCTGGCCCGGGGTTCGCGATGTCTTGCAAACGCTGCACAGCGCCGGCGTCGCGCTCGGCGTCGTGACCAACTGCTCGGAGCGGCTCGGCCGCATCGCCGCCGATCGCATCGGCGTTCCCTTCACCGTGTTCGTGACGGCCGAGCGCGCCGGCCATTACAAGCCGCAGCCAGAGCCCTATCAGCTCGCGCTCGATGAACTGCCGGTCCCGGCCAATCGATGCCTGTTCGTTGCGGGATCGGGCTATGATCTGTTCGGTACGGCACGTGTGCATCTGCCGACTTGGTGGCATAATCGGGCCGCAATGAACCTGCCGGAAGGGGCGCCCGCCCCGATCATGGTTCGTGACAACCTTGCGACCTTGCCGGCTTTCGTGCTCGGTCGCGAAATGTCCGGCCGGCGCGCCCCTTGAGGACTGAACCGAGATGCCATCACCCAGCTACATCGACCCGCTCAACGGCAAACTCTATCCGCTGGATATCCCGCGCTGGTGCTCCGATGAGGGCAAGCCGCTGCTGGTCACACCGCTGCCCGGTATCTCCCGCGACGAGGTCGATCGTGGGACGCGCTCGCTGTGGCGCTATCGCGCGGCGCTGCCGGTCGAGATCAAGCAGCCGATCACGATGGGCGAAGGCTGCACGCCAGCGGTCGAGAAGCCGTGGGGCGATCTGCGGCCGCATTTCAAGCTCGAATGGTTCAACCCGACCGCAAGCTTCAAGGATCGCGGCACCACGCTGATGCTGTCGTTCCTGCGGCAGCTCGGCGTCGACGCGGTGCTGGAGGACTCTTCCGGCAATGGCGGCGCCTCGGTTTCGGCCTATGGCGCGGCCGGCGCCATGCGGGTCAAAATCCTTGCGCCGGCGACGACATCGCCGATGAAGGTGGCCCAGATGCACGCCTTCGGCGCCGAGGTGCAGCTGGTCGAAGGCCCACGCGAGGAATCCGAGGCGGAAGCGATCCGCCAGTCGAAGCAGATCTTCTACTCCAGCCACAACTGGCAGCCGTTCTTCCTGCAAGGCACCAAGTCGCTGGCCTACGAGATCTGGGAAGACTTCGGCTTCACCGCGCCCGACAATGTCGTCATGCCGGTCGGCGCCGGCAGCAGCCTGCTCGGCTGCTATATCGGCTTCAAGGAGCTGCTTGCGGCCGGACAGATCGCGCGGCTGCCGCGGCTGTTTGCCGCGCAACCACTCAACTGCTCGCCGGTCGATGCCAGCTTCGCCGCCGGCGTCGACACGCCGGTCGATCGCGCGGTCAGCAAGACCATCGCCGAGGGCACCGCGATCAAGCATCCGCTGCGCCTCAAGCAGATGATCGCGGCGCTGAAGGAGAGCGGCGGCGGCACGGTCGCGATTCCCGAGGACGGCATCGTCGCCGCATTGAAGCGGATGGCGCGGATCGGCCTGTTCGTCGAGCCGACCTCGGCCTCCGCCGCCGCGGCGCTCGACGTCCTGAAGGAGCGCGGCGCGATCCGCCCCTCGGAGCGCACCGTCGTCATCATCAGCGGCACCGGGATCAAGGCCGCCGGGCTGATCACGGAGCTGCTCGGCAGCTAATCAACCTGCCATCGCGCCCGCGGCTGCTGCACGCACCGGCGACGCGTGCGCCCGCCCGATATTGTCGAGGAATTGCCGCACGCTTTCCTGCCAGGTGAAGGTCAGGGCGTGGGCGCGGCATCTCTCGCGCGGCACCAGCAGCGCGCCGAGCGCCGCGCGGCGCAGATCGTGATCGAGACAGCCGCAGCCGGACTTGCCGATCACGTCGAGCGGCCCCATCACCGGAAAGGCCGCAACCGGCAGGCCGCTGGCCAGCGCCTCGAGGATCACCATCCCGAACGTATCGGTCAGGCTTGGAAACACCATGACGTCGGCGGATGCATAGACGTCGGCGAGCGCCCGGCCGGTCCGCGTGCCGAGGAAATGCACCTGCGGAAACCGGGCCTGCAAACTGCTGCGCTGCGGCCCGTCCCCGACCACGACTTTCGAGCCCGGCAGGTCGAGACCGAGAAAGGCATCGAGATTCTTCTCGACCGCGACGCGACCGACATAGAGGAACACCGGCGCCGGGAAGGCGATCGGCCGCTCTGTACGCGGACAAAACAGCTCGGCATCGACGCCGCGCGACCACGGCATCAACTTGCGGAAGCCATGCGCCTTCAGCGCCCGCTCGAGCGACGCCGAGCCGACCATGATGCCGTCTCCGCTATTATGGAAACGGCGCAACGCCGCGTAGCTCCACCGCAGCGGGACCGGCAGCCGCGCGGCGAGATATTCGGGAAACCGCGTGTGATAACTGGTCGTGAACGGATAGCCGCGGGTCTGGCAGACATGACGGGCGATCCAACCGATCGGGCCTTCGGTCGCGATGTGCACCGAGTCCGGACGCGCAGCCGCGATCGCGCGCGCGATCCGCCCGATCGTCGGCAGCGCGAGTCGGATCTCCGGGTAGCCGGGCAGCGGCACGGTGCGGAAATCGGCCGGCGTCAGAAACGTAATCTCCGCGCCGAGCGACGGCGCTTCACTGGCGAGATATTCGAGCGAGCGGACCACACCATTGATCTGCGGCCGCCAGGCG
>DASVOL010000243.1:0-2315 GCA_036383375.1 Bradyrhizobium sp.
AGGAAGCCCATCCCGATGGTCGGCCGGCTGGAGACGATGGTGAAGCCGATGCCGGCCTCGTGCAGCCTGCGCACGGCTGTGCTGGCGTCGTCGGTCAAGGTTTTGTCCTTGGTGAGCAGCGTGCCGTCGACATCGGATACGACAAGGGCGATGCGGGTCATGGGAAGTCCAGCTTCAGTTGAGTGACGATGTCTTCGATGATGGCGTCGACCGGACGGTCGATCGCAACCGTGATCGGGCGTTCGTCCGGCGTCGGCGGCTCCAGCGTCTTGAACTGGCTGGCGAGCAGGCCCGGCGGCATGAAATGGTCCTTGCGCGCGGCGAGCCGCGTCGCGATCAGCTCCTCTGTGCCGTCGAGGAAGACGATGCGGATATCGTCGCGGCCATGCACCAGGATGTCGCGATAGGCGCGTTTCAGCGCGGAGCAGGCGATGACGGCGCGTTCGCGGACGCCACAGGTGCGGTCGATCTCGGCGGCGATCGCGCGCAGCCAGGGCCAACGATCCTCGTCGGTGAGCGGCTGGCCGGAATGCATCTTGGCGACATTGCTCGGCGGGTGAAAGCTGTCGCCGTCCTCGAAGCGCCAGCCGATCCTGATCGCGAGGCGGTCGGCGATGGTGCTCTTGCCCGAGCCGGAGACGCCCATCACGATCAGTGCGCAGGGGTTTTGCCCGTCACCCAAGAGAGTCACCCACGAAAGTCCTCCGGCAGCGCAGCCTGATCGATCAGCCAGACGGTTTCGCCCAGCGATCGCGCGCGGTTAGCCGGCAGATTCTCGCCTGCGAACAGGCGCGTCAAGATCGCCCGCTTGTTTTCGCCCGCCACCTCGAACAGCATCTCGCGGCAGGAGGCGAGGGCTGGCAGGGTCAGGGAAACTCGCGGCACGAACGGCTCGACATTGGCCTTGGGCACCCCGACCACCCAGCGCTGCGTCTCCACGACCGCGGGGAAGCCGGGAAACAGCGAGGCGGTGTGGCCATCGGGCCCGATGCCCATCAGCACCAGGTCGAACAGCGGCCGCTTCGGATCGAGCTGTTCGGCGCCGTAGAAGGCCATCAACTCATTCTCGTACAGTGCCGCGCTGACGTCGGGATCCCTGAGATCGGCGGTGTCGGTCGCGATCGGGTGAACATTCGCAGCCGGGGCGCAGCGGTCGAGGAAGGCCTGGCGCGCCATGCTCATATTGTGCAGCTTGTCGTTGCGCGGCACCAGGCGCTCGTCGCCGATGAACCAGTCGATGCGGTCCCACGGAATCCTCCGGCGATAGTCCGGGGTCGCCAGCAGCTGGTAGAGCGCCTTGGGGCTGGAGCCGCCGGTGAGGCAGATCGCGATCCGGCCGCTGTTCTGGTCGAGCCTTGCGATCACCCGCTCGGCGGCCGTCTGCGCCAGTGCGGCCGGATCGGCGACCGTGATGATCCTGCGCTCGCCGCTCGTGGTCATGGTCAGCTCAGCTTCCGCCAGCTACGGCCGTCGCGCGTCAATAGCGCGTTGGCGGCCTCCGGGCCCTCGCTGCCGGCCTTGTAGGGTTGCAGGCCGCGCCCGCCGGCAGTCTTCCAGGCGTCGAGGAAGGGCTGCACCGCCTGCCATCCGGCCTCGACGCTGTCGGCGCGCTGGAACAGCAGATTGTCGCCGATCATGCAGTCATAGATCAGCGTCTCGTAGCCGGTCGACGGCTCGGCCTTGAAGTAGTCCTTGTAGCGGAACTTCATCTCGACGCCGTCGATGTTGATGGCCGGGCCCGGCACCTTGGTGTTGAACTGCAGCTCGATGCCTTCGGTCGGCTCGGTGGAGATGACCAGGTAGTTCTGCGACAGGCGGTCGACCGCAGTATCGCGGAACATCGCGAACGGCGCCTGCTTGAACTTGATCGCGATCTCGGTGCGTTTGCTGGTCAGCGCCTTGCCGGTGCGCAGGTAGAACGGCACGCCCGCCCAGCGCCAATTGTCGATCGTCAGCTTCAGCGCGGCATAGGTTTCGGTCGCGCTGTCGGGCCTGACGTCCGGCGTCTTCAGATAGTCCTCGACCTCGGTGTCGCCGATCCGGCCACCGCGATACTGGCCGCGCACCGAGTTGGACAGCGCCTCCTGCTCGCTCTGGATCTGGATCGCGCTCAGCACCTCGGCCTTCTCCGATCGCACCGCATGGGCGTCGAAGCGCGCCGGCGGCTCCATCGTCACCAGCGACAGCAGCTGGAACAGATGGTTCGGCACCATGTCGCGCAGCGCGCCGGTGGCATCGTAGAAACTGCCGCGATGGCCGACGCCGAGCTTCTCGTCGACGGTGATCTGGATGTGGTCGATATGGTTGCGATTCCA
>DASVOL010000244.1:0-11931 GCA_036383375.1 Bradyrhizobium sp.
TCCTCTTCGCGGTGGTGGCTGATGGCGACGCGCTGCTTCGGCCGCGCCTTGGTTGCTGGCTTGGTTGCCGCTTTCGGCGCGCTCTTCCTGGCCGCGGTGACGCGGCCCTTGGACTTGATGGTCTTGCGCGCGGAAGATTTCGCGGACGACTTCGTCGACGATTTCTTGGCGCCGGCGCCAAGCCCCGACCATTTCTTCTTCACCGCGGTCTTGGCTGCGGATCTCGATGCCGTCTTCTTGGCCATTGTTCGCCTCCCGTCTTTTTGTGACAGGCGAACGCTAACACAAGTCGCGCCGCGCGAGGTGGGCAAAGGCGCGCACCGCGCCCCTGCCCCCTTCAACCGATCAATGCAGCCGGAACACGCCGTCGACGGCGCGCAGTTCGGCCGGCTTGACCAGCTTGGAATGCGCCACCGTCACCGAGAACAGCGGTCCCTCGAGCTTCTGCTGCCAGAAGCTGAGGAAATCCTGCAGCGCCGGAAATTTCGGAAACAGGTCGTAGTTCTGCCAGACGTAGGTTTGCAGCAACGAGGGGTGATCGGGCATCCGATAGAGGATTTGCGCCGTCGTCAGCCCGTACCCCAGCAATTGCTTCCGGAAATCGTCGGAAACAACCCCACCAACTCGCGAGACCATGCCAACCTCCTGTGAAGGAGCGCATTCACATGGTGGCCGACCTTCCCCGCCGGACCACCGGCAATGGATGCGCTCACATGATACAAATGTGACGCACGCGACTGACCCATCTCAAGCCTAAATGTTTAATAGGTTGTTGAAATTTCTTGCGTTAGCAGCAGCTTACCGCATCTGCTAATAGCCGCGGCGGGTCCCGCTGGCGGCATTAAGGATGCCGAAATGAAGCTGGCAGCCGTCATTCGCGAGTGCCAATTTTTCTGCTAGAGCCACTTGCCCGCCGCCAAGGCTTGGCCTATCTCCTGCGCAGCTAGTCTGGCACTCGCTGGGCTGGACTGCTAAAACTCCAAAAATCTACAGCATCCGCAAATGTTTAGGAGGACTGCATGAAATTCCGTCCGCTTCACGACCGCGTCGTGGTCAAGCGTATCGACGCCGAAGAGAAGACTGCTGGCGGCATCATCATTCCGGACAGCGCCAAGGAAAAGCCCTCGCAGGGCGAAGTCATCGCCGTCGGCCCGGGTGGCCGCGACGAAGCTGGCAAGCTGATCCCCATCGACATCAAGGTCGGCGACCGCGTCCTGTTCGGCAAGTGGTCCGGCACCGAGGTCAAGATCGACGGTGAAGACCTGCTGATCATGAAGGAAAGCGACATCATGGGCGTGCTCGACGTCCCCGCTTCCAAGAAGAAGGCGGCCTAAGCGCCTCTTCCCTCCCAGGTAAACCTCTCAAGGAAAAATTCAGATGGCAGCTAAAGAAGTCAAATTCTCCGTCGATGCGCGCGACAAGATGCTGCGCGGCGTCGACATCCTCGCCAATGCGGTGAAGGTCACCCTCGGCCCGAAGGGCCGCAACGTCGTGCTCGAGAAGTCGTTCGGCGCTCCCCGCATCACCAAGGACGGCGTCACCGTCGCCAAGGAGATCGAGCTCGAGGACAAGTTCGAGAACATGGGCGCGCAGATGGTGCGCGAAGTCGCCTCCAAGTCCGCGGACGCGGCCGGCGACGGCACCACCACCGCCACCGTGCTCGCCCAGGCGATCGTGCGTGAAGGCGCCAAGTCGGTTGCCGCCGGCATGAACCCGATGGACCTGAAGCGCGGTATCGACCTCGCGGTCGAAGCCGTCGTTGCGGACCTCCAGAAGAACTCGAAGAAGGTCACCTCGAACGAGGAGATCGCCCAGGTCGGCACCATTTCGGCCAACGGCGATGCCGAGATCGGCAAGTTCCTCGCCGACGCCATGAAGAAGGTCGGCAACGAGGGCGTGATCACGGTCGAGGAAGCCAAGTCGCTCGAGACCGAGCTCGACGTCGTCGAGGGCATGCAGTTCGATCGCGGCTACATCTCGCCCTACTTCGTCACCAACGCCGACAAGATGCGCGTTGAGATGGACGACGCCTACATCCTCATCAACGAGAAGAAGCTCTCCTCGCTGAACGAGCTGCTGCCGCTGCTCGAGGCCGTGGTGCAGACCGGCAAGCCGCTGGTGATCGTCGCTGAAGACGTCGAAGGCGAAGCCCTCGCCACCCTCGTCGTCAACCGCCTGCGTGGCGGCCTGAAGGTCGCGGCCGTCAAGGCTCCGGGCTTCGGCGATCGCCGCAAGGCCATGCTGCAGGACATCGCGATCCTGACCGGCGGCCAGGCCATCTCGGAAGACCTCGGTATCAAGCTCGAGAACGTCACCCTGCAGATGCTCGGTCGCGCCAAGAAGGTGATGATCGACAAGGAAAACACCACGATCGTCAACGGCGCCGGCAAGAAGGCCGACATCGACGCGCGCGTTGCCCAAATCAAGGCGCAGATCGAGGAAACCACCTCGGACTACGACCGTGAGAAGCTGCAGGAGCGTCTCGCCAAGCTCGCAGGCGGCGTCGCGGTGATCCGCGTCGGCGGCGCGACCGAGGTCGAGGTGAAGGAGCGCAAGGATCGCGTTGATGACGCGATGCATGCGACCCGCGCGGCTGTCGAGGAAGGCATCGTCCCGGGCGGCGGCGTCGCCCTGCTCCGTGCTTCCGAGCAGCTCAAGGGCCTGCGCACCAAGAACGACGACCAGAAGACCGGCGTCGAGATCGTGCGCAAGGCGTTGTCGGCTCCGGCTCGCCAGATCGCGATCAACGCCGGTGAAGACGGTTCGGTGATCGTCGGCAAGATCCTGGAGAACAAGGCCTACAATTACGGCTTCGACTCCCAGACCGGCGACTATGCCGATCTCGTCAAGAAGGGCATCATCGACCCGACCAAGGTCGTCCGTACCGCGATCCAGAACGCTGCCTCGGTTGCCGCGCTGCTGATCACCACGGAAGCGATGGTTGCCGAGCTGCCGAAGAAGAACGCCGGCGGCCCCGCGATGCCTCCGGGCGGCGGCATGGGCGGCATGGACTTCTAAGTCCGGCCACTCAAGGCAATTCACGGAATGCAAAACCCCGGCAGCGATGCCGGAGTTTTGTTTGCCTCCACCGCCGTCCGTCAGCCCGCGCGGGAGTGACGCGCCGGCCGATCCAGCTGGCGGAGCAGTTCGTCGGCATCGCGGATCTCGGCGAGATCCTGCCCGGCATCGAAGCATGCGCGCACCGGCGCAAGCACCTCGGTCACCGCGTCCGCCCGGCCATTGCCGGCATACAATCGCGCAATTCCAAGCGCGCTGCGCAGTTCGAAAGTCCTCGTCTGCTGCCTTCGCGCAATCTCGAGAGCGCGGTGGAAAGCATCCTCGGCACCGGAAATGTCGGGGGTGTCGCGACGCGACCGCAACTCGCCCAACACGCGGTACAGCTCGGCATCGAGCCAGTGCTGCCCGGACTGCTCCGTTGCGTCGATCAGCTCGTTGATAATGTCGAGCCCCGCCTCGACATGCCCCGCCTCCGCATTCGCAACCGCGATCTGCAGTCCCCAGAAGGGATCACAGAGGTAGCAGTCGTTCTCGTGAAGCAATGTCCAGCCGCGCTGCATTTCCGCGAGACCTGCCGCCAGGTCGCCGGCACGCCGCTTCGCCAAACCATTGAGATAAGTGCCGGCAGCGACATACAGCGGCATGGTGTGATCCTGCGCCAGTCCGAGGGCAAGGATCGTCTCGGTCTGCCGCAACCGGCTGCCGCACAGCCCGTCGAAGACGGCCTTGTGAACCAGCGCATTGGCGCGCGCGAGCGCACGCTGTTCCCCGGAGACGCTCACCGCTGCGCCCGCGAGCTGCCGGGCTCGATCGATCTCGCCGCGCGGCCAAAGCACGAGCGCCAGGAATCTCATGATGACGAACGGCAGATCGAGCGTCGATGCCTTGAACGTTGCCGGATTCGGCTCGGTCGCATAGGCAGCGAACGCCTTCTCGAGATGGATACCGGCATTCAGATAGTCGCCCGCAAACCAGCAAGTCACCCCGCTGGTCCAGCCCGCGACGATCGTCGCCACCGGCGATTCCGGATGCCGTTCCGCCGCGCCCATGATCGCCTCCGCCAACTCCCGCATCGGCGCGAGCTCACCGTGGGTTAGGCAGGCGTTGAAGAGGCCCGACTGGATCGGCGCCAGTTCGATTGGATCGTCAATGTCAGAGGCGAACCGCCGGGCGCGCGTCCAGGCGGCCACCGTCTCGGGCGCGCTGTGCCCAAGACTGCCGCGCAGCGCGCGACCGTAGGCGATTTGCAGATGCAGCCGGCCGATCATCCGACCCGGCTCGTCGGGCAATTCATCGGCGATGGCGACCGCCTTGCCGAGATGCGCGATCGCCTCGCGATAGGCCGAGCGCTTCAGCGCCTGCTGACCGGCCTTTCGCCACCACGCCAGCGCAATCTGGCCGAGCCCTGCCTCGGTGAAATGATACGCAACGACCTCCGGCTCGATCTCGGCGATCTCGGCAAACTTGGCGCGCAGCACATCGCCGATCTGCTTGTGGAGCAATTGCCGGCGGCTCTTGAGCAGGCTCTCGTAAGCCGCTTCCTGGACCAATGCGTGCCTGAAGCTGTAATTCGCATCCGGCGGCGTGCCCCGACGCAACAGCAACTCCGCCTCCTCGAGCTGGGCGAGCGCCGCGGCAAGCGTCAGATCATCGCGACCGGCCACGCTGCGTAGCAGCGCGTACGAGAACTCACGGCCGATCGCAGCGCCGATCTGCGCCACCTCCTTGACCGGCGCCAGGCGGTCGAGCCGGGCCATCAGCGAGTCCTGCAGCGTCGCCGGGATCGCCAGCGGCGGCAGCGGATTGTCGAGGCGGTAGCGTCCGGCGTTCTCGACGAGCAGCCCCGACTCCATGACCATCTTGGTCAGCTCCTCGACGAACAGTGGGACACCATCCGTCCGCTCGATGATCTGTGTCATCATCTCGCCGGGCAGCAACCGGCCGACAGTCACCTGCTCGATCAGGGCGCGGGTGTCCTGCCGGTCGAGCCGGTCCAGCCGCAGCAGGCTGACATTGGCAAGCCCCGCCCACGGCGGTTCGAACTCGGGCCGGAACGTCATCAGCATGAGGATCGGCAGTCCCCTGATCCGGTCGACCGCGAGGTCGAGCAATTCGAGCGACGTGGCATCGGCCCAATGCATGTCTTCACAGACGACAAGCACCGGCTGCTGCCGGGCAAGGCCCTCGAGCTGGTCGAGCAGCGCTGCGAAGGTCTGCCGCCGCTGCTGGGCCGGGCTCAGCCCGAGCGGCGGATAGCGGTCACCGGTCGGGATCGACAGCAGCGCCGCGATCAGCGGCGTCACGCTGGGCACATGCTGCGTCCCGAGCGCCAGCATGGCCTCGAGCTTGTCCAGCTTCTGCTCCGGCACATCTTCCACGCGGATGCCGGCGGCACGCTCGAGCTGGGCGACGAAGGGATGCAGCGCGCTATTGGCATGATAGGGCGAACATTGATACCGCACGCGGCGGTGCGTCCCGGACGCGAGGCTGTCGGAGAGCATCGCGACGATGCGTGATTTGCCGATCCCCGCTTCGCCCGATATCAGCACCGCCTGGCCCTGGCCCTGCCACGCCAGTTGCTGACGCGACAGCGCGAATTCGATCTCCGCCTTGCGGCCGACGAAGCCGATCGAGCGCGCGGTCCGCACGGCCTCGAAGCGGCTTTCCGATGCCGGCTCGCCCTCAACAGCCCACACTGCGATCGGCTCCGAGATACCCTTGACCTCGCGACGACCGAGGTTGCGAAGCGTGAACAGATTGCCGAGCAGCCGGCGTGTCGAGGAGGCAACGACGACCACGCCCGGCTCCGCCAGACTCTGCAGCCGCGCGGCGATGTTCGGCGCGTCGCCGACCAGCGCCTGCTCCTCCGACGCACCGCCGGAGACGAGGTCGCCGACCACGACGAGCCCGCTCGCAATTGCGATCCGCACCGCGACCCCCTCGTCAGCTCGGGTCTCGAGCTTGCCGATCGCGGCGATGACGTCGAGGCCGGCGCGCACTGCGCGCTCCGCATCGTCTTCATGCGCACGCGGGTAGCCGAAATATGCGAGGACCCCGTCACCGATAAATCTGGCAACGACGCCATCATATGTCGCGATTACCTGCGCACAGGCCGCGCGATAGGCGCGAATGACCTCCCACATATCCTCGGGATCGAGACGAGCCGACAACGCCGTCGAGCCGACCAGGTCGCAAAACATCACGGTGAGATGGCGTCGCTCGGCATCGTGCGATGAAACCGGCGCCGCGATCAGTTCGGCCTGATTGAAATCGGCAATGGCACGCAGCATCTTGCGGCGATGGCCGAGCAGGACTCCGAGCCTGTCGAAGTCTTCATCCGTCAATTCGGGAAGAACACCAACGTCGATGCCGTTCTCGGCAAAACGCAGCGCGTATTGCCCAAGCCCCAGCTTCTCGAGCCATTCCGCAATCTGCTGCATTGGCTCCACCGACGGGTTGACGGCTGGCCGAATGGACCACGGCGAACTGACGTTATCGCAATCTGTCTGCGCTGGCACCTTCTGTTTTGCGGCAAGTCCGCGCAGAGCAGGATACGCGAATTGTGCCAGGGCGGTGCCCCGTTACAGCCGTGTGCACGCGAACATTCGTACGCGTGCCGGCCGGCTCACTCCACCTTCGCCGCGACCGGCCCCTTGTCGGTCCAGTCCGGCGGCACGCCGGCGCTGTCGCCGACCATGCCGACGAGACCCGGTGCCCGTCCGAACGCCTCGCAGGCCGGATATTTCGGCGCGCCGCCGAGCAGGAAGCCGAGCCGCTGCATCGAGGGCATCGACGGCACGCCGCCGAACGGCGTCACGCCGGTGACCAGCATCTGGCTGAAATCGCCGCCGAACGATGCCGCAAGGCCGTACGCATCGCCCTCCTCCGACATCCGCCCGTTGTCGAAGGCACTGGCCGCGCGGCCCCAGACCATCGCCGCCTTTTGCTGTCCGGCCTGATCGCGCGCCTCGGCTTCAAGCGACAGGCTGCCGAGCCCCACCGGAATGCGCGGAACGGGCACCGGCACGCCGGGCAACAGAATCGTCTTCGCCACCGACACACCCTTGGAGACGCCGACCGCCGTCGGATCGGTCGGCACCACATGCGTGATGACGGCGTGAACGGTGAGGTCAGCCGGCTCCGACGCAACCACGTAGAAGCGTTCGCTGAGGCCCGCACACAAGGCCCGGTCGGCGGCGTTGGTGACGAGCCTGCGCTGGACGGCCGTGAACGGCACTGACGTTCCGTCGGAGAACACGGTGGGCACGATCCTGATCGTCTTCGCCGCCAGCACCTCTTCCTTGCTCACCCGCAGCTTCGAACGGGTCAACATCCCGTCCGATTGCTCCATGTTGTCGTAGGAGCGCAGTGAGCCGGCCTGATCCAGCGTCGCCGTCGCGCAGCCCGAGACCAACAGACCGAGGAGGTTCGCCGCCGCCCAGCCGCGGAGCAGCGTCCCCCGCTTGCTCGCGAATCCATCTGCCGCCGGGATCGGTTCGATCCGGCCTACGCGCGAGCAGGTTGTCATTGCGGCCCCATTGACTTACACTAAGTGTAATTATTACACTTGGTGTAATTATCGTGTTGGGCGGTTTTATGGCCGCGACCGCCGGCTGCGACCGGATGACGCACATCCGATTGCGCCGCACCGCGCGTTGACGCCGACGGCCGCGCGAAGTCGAGGCCACGAAGCGCTTTTGCCCTGATTGCCTGTTCATGAGAAGGCGGCCGATGCCGGAGACACTGACGAAACCCCAGACGCCTGCAAAAGCCGAAGGCCTGCGCGAGCGAAATCGCCGCGAGACGCTGCAACGCATCGCCGATGTCGGCATGGAGCTGTTTCTGGCCAACGGCTTCGATGCGACGACGCTGGATGAGATCGCGGCGGCGGCCGGCATCTCGCGCAGGACCTTCTTCTACTATTTCAGGAGCAAGGACGACATCCTGCTCACGCACATCGCCGGCTATGACGAGGCGCTCAGGGCATCGATCCGCGACCATGCCGCGACCGGCGCGCCGATCGACGTCGTGCGCGAGGCCTTGCTGGATGTGTGCGCCCGCTTCCAGACGTCGCGAACGGTCGCGATTTCGCGCCTGATCCGCGAGAGCGAAGTGCTGAGCGCCCGCAAGCACCGCAGCGATCAGCATCGGGAGCAGGTCGTCTACGAGACGCTGTGCGAATTGTGGCCGGGCAAGGACCACCGCGACCGCCTCCGCCTCGTCGCGATGGCCGCGAGCGGCGCACTGCGCATCGCGGTCGACGCCTGGCTCGAGCAAGGCGGCAAGCGCCAACTCACCAAATACGTCCAGGACGCCTTCGCCAATCTGAAGGCTGCGATTTGAATCTGCGCAATTGCGCCCCGGGGAATGACGGGGAAGCGAAGGGCCGCCCGTAGGCGGCCCTTGTTGTCGTTACGCGCTCTCGGGCGCCTTGAGGCGGACCAGCTTGGTCAGGAGCGCATCGAGGCCCTGGCCGTCACCCGCATGCAGGTCGATGCGGCCGACCTTCTCGACCAGACGCTCGAGCGACTCCAGCTCCTTGAGCCGCAGCAGCAGAGGGTTCTCCTCCATCAGCTTGGCGGTGTTCAGGAGCGAACGCGTCGCCGCGGTCTCCTCCTGCCGGCGGATCAAGTTGGCCTTCGCCACCCGCTCCGCCTCCACCACCTTGTTGACCAGCTCGCGGATCTCGCCGGGCAGGATCACGTCCTTCACGCCGAGCTCGGTGACCTCGACACCGGAATCCGCGACGCGGTCGCGGACATAGTCGCGAAGCTCCTCGTCGAGCGCCGCCTTCGCAGACAGCACCTCGTCCAGCGTGCGGCCGGCCACCGCCTCGCGGATCGCGAACTGCACCAGGCGGTACAGCCACGCATCCACGTCGGGTACCGTTGCCACGACCCGCTCGGGATCAACGATCCGGCGGAACGCGGTCAGCGTCACGCGCAGCGCGATGCGATCCTTGGTCAACATCTCCTGCGCCGTGATCTCGATCGCCTGAGGACGCAGGTCGAGGCGCTTGACCTCGATCTTGCGGCCCGCGATCCAGAACGCGTGCCGGCCGGGCGCGAGCCGCTCGACCAGCTTGCCCTCGACGGTGAGCAGACCGGCCTCATGGTTCTCGACCACCGCCTCGGTGATGACGCCGGCCCGGTTGGGCTGGATCATCGCGAGGTGGCGCGCCGTGACCCTGACATCGCTGGTCACGTCGATGCGCTCGACGGCGACCGACGTCGCGACCTTCCAGTACACGCGCGTCTGCCAGGGCGTCATCAGTTGCACGGGACGGCCGTCGAGGCTGACGATCGCGATCTCGTTCGCACCGGTCTCGACCGCCTCGAACAGCTCGCCGGCCAGATCAGGGCGCGCAGCCTTGATCACCGCGAAGCGATCCGCGGGGAATTCGGTCCGCACGACGCTGAACAGCTCGGCCTTGAGCTGATGCAGGGGATCGAACAGGCGGTGACGTCCGGGCGCGAGCACCTGCTCGAGCCGGCCGTCACGCGTCAGCAACGCGCGCTCGCCATCCTTCACCGTCAAAGTGGTCGTCAAGAAATGCCAGGTCATGACACGCCTCCATCGTTGCTTTCAGGCCCGTGGGCCAGAGAGCGGGTTTCAATTTGCAAAGGACGTGGGGACGCGAACGCGGCTTCCTGTCAGCCAAGCGGGCCGTGGCTTGAAGCCTGCGCGATGACGGGCGCACGCGCGCGATCGCGCGACAAAAGTCGCGCGGCCGAGCGGAGCCACCCGGCATCAGCGCAAGCGGTATCCACCGCGGCGCATAGCCGGTCTCACAGTGTCTAGGTTCGGACGAAAAGCCTTGCGGCAGAACGGCCGGACTGCGACTGAAGCGCGCGTCCGGTCCCCTTCAGAGGAATCAGCTTTTCAGGCTGAAACGGAGCGCTGGAGCGGGATTCGAACCCGCGACAAGATGATTCTCGGTCACCTGCTCTACCTAACTGAGCTATCCTTTGGTTGAGAGATCGGAATCGAACCGATGCCTTCGGGGTTCATCCCCGATGCTCTCCATGAGCTACATCCCAGTGATCTTCATTTCAGCGGAACACGACACCGCAAAGCGGCACGCGCCAGTCGGGATCTCAACGAGCCCGAACCCGTGGCCGAAGCGAAGGAGCGGGCTAATAAACGAAGCGCGCCCAGGTTGCAAGAGGCGGCGTGTGATTTTTTCATGGCGAGGCGGCGTTGTGGTGCCCTCTGACCACGCTCTCCCCGTCATTCCGGGCTCTCGCTTCGCACGCCCCGGAATGACGAATGGAGAGGTTCGCACCTCACCCGCTGCGCGCGGCATCCTGGAAGCAGGCGCGCAGCCAGTCGATGGTGACGCGCGCCGCCGCATCGCGCTTGAGATGGTTCTGCACCAGAAGCCAGACGTCGCGCCGCTTCGGCAGCAGCGTGGCGCGCAGACGGCGATCGGTCATCAGGTCCAGGCAGCTATGCTCCGGCAGCACGCCGACGGCCTGATGCGACTGGATCAGCCTGTGGATGATCCGAACATTGTCGCTCACGCAGCGCGCGCGAAGCCGCTTCGCGCGCAGGAACTGCATTTCCGGAATCCCGCCGAGCTCATCGGGATAGGCACACGTCACCGCCTCTCCCGCAGACGTCGCGACCGGCTCGAAGAAATACAGTCTGACCTCGGCGAGCTTGGAGATCGCAAAGTCGCCCTTGTCGGGTTTGCGCAGGCGGATCGCCAGATCGGCTTCCCAGCGCGAGAATTTGACGTTGTCGCTCGACGTCAGGAATTGCAGCGTCAGGCCCGGATTGGCGCGCAGCAATTCGCTGGTGCGCGGCGCCAGCACCTCCTCCGCGATCGCGTTGGTGGAGGCGATGCGCAGCCGGCCGACCGGGCCGGGCAGGCTCTCGCCGATCCGGCCGATCTCCTCGGCATGCGCGGCCATCGCCTGGACGTGCGCGAGCACCACGTCGCACTGCCGGGTTGGCTTGCGGACGCCGTCGGCAGCCTCGAAGAGGCGCAGGCCAAGCGCGCGCTCGATCCGCGCCAGCCGGCGGCCGACCGTGGTTTCGTCGATCCGCAGCCGCGCGCTGGCGCCGGCATAGGTGCCCTCGTCCCTGACGGCCGCGATGATGCGAAGGTCGTCCCAGTTCATGACGGCAGGCTACATCGCGCCTCGCCCGCCTGCAATAACGCAGCCACCGGCTGCAATATCCCTGCATAACGGCAGGCCGGTCCACGGCTATATTTTCGCAAGACACATCCTCGGGAGTTCTCGCGACCATGACCGCAGCCAAAACGCTGATGCAGCTTGCCGGTATCGACCTCACCCCGCCCCGCCTCGGCGACAGCTGCCTGGTGCTGATCGATATCCAGAACGAATATCTCGCCGGTCCCCTGGCGCTGCCCGACGCCAGCCCCGCGATTGCACGCGCCACCGCATTGCTCGCCCGCGCGCGGGAGAGCGGCGCCAAAATCATCCACATCGCGCATAAGGGCGCGCCGGGCAGCCTGTTCGATCGCAGCGCCGAGCGTGGCGCGATCGTCGCGCCGCTCAAGCCGCGGCCTGGCGAGATCGTGATCGAGAAGCAATTGCCGAACGCCTTCGCCGGCACCGAGCTGAACGCGCAGCTCGCCGCGACCGGCCGCAAGGAGCTCGTGCTCGCCGGCTTTATGACGCATATGTGCGTGAGCTCGACCGCCCGCGCCGCGCTTGATCTCGGCTTCCGCACAACGATCGATGCCGACTGCTGCGCCACCCGCGACCTGCCTGACGGGGTCGGCGGCACGATTGCCGCAAGACTCATCCACGACGTCGCCCTCGCCGAACTGTCCGACCGCTTCGCGATCATCGCGCGCGGCAACGCCCTCGCCTGAGACATCGCCATGCTCGAACTCTATTTCTGGCCGATGGCCTGCTCACTCGCCAGCCGGATCGCGCT
>DASVOL010000245.1:0-2362 GCA_036383375.1 Bradyrhizobium sp.
AGTTCACGGCCGGTCCGCAGCCGGGACTGAAGCAAGGAGACGGACATTCCGAGGCTTCGGCGCCGCAGGGCACGCAAACCCTACCCGGCTGCTGTCCGCTGTCCCCAATCCGGGGGACAGACGGGCCAGGCGGAATCAATATGATGCGAACCCGGACGCCGGTCGGCTATCATCGGCCCCGTACTGAACAAAAAGAACTTGCCGGGAGGATTTGCAATGAAGCTGGCCATGGCCGGACTCTGGGTGCTCGCGGGTGCGATCCTGATTGCGCCGGACGCGCATGCCGACATCAAGGTCGGCGTCGTGGTGTCCGCGTCAGGACCGGGCTCGGCGCTGGGCCAGCCGCAGATGCGCACCATCGCAGCCCTGCCGAAGGAGATCGGCGGCGAGAAGGTCACCTATATCGCGCTCGACGACGAATCCGATCCGACCAAGGGCACGCAGAACGCCCGCCGCCTGGTGATCCAGGACGGCGTCGACATCCTGATCGGCTCCTCGCTCACCCCCGTGACGATGCCGATGCTCGACGTCGCCGCGGAAGCCAAGACGCCGATCATCTCGCTCGCGGCGGCGACCGCGATCGTGCGGCCGATGGACGACCGCCGCCGCTGGGCGTTCAAGGTGGTGCCCAATGACGACCTGATGGCGGCGGCGATCCTGAAATACATTGCGAAATCCGGCATCAAGACCCTCGGCTATATCGGCGTGTCCGACGGCTATGGCGAAGGTTACTACAATGAGGTGTCGCGGCTGGCCCCCACGCTCGGCATCACCGTCACGACCCATGAGGTCTATGCGCGCGCCGACACCAGCGCGATGGGCCAGGCGCTGAAGGTGATCGCGACCAACCCGGAGGCCGTGTTCATCGCCTCCGCCGGCACGCCGGCGGTGCTGCCGCAGGAAGCGCTGCGCAGCCGTGGCTATGCCGGCAAGATCTTCCAGACCCACGGCGTTGCGTCGGAGGAATTCATCAAGCTCGGCGGCGCCAATGTCGAGGGCGCGATCTTCACCGGCGAGGCCTTCACGATCGCCGACGATCTGCCGGCGAGCGATCCGTTCCGCCAGGCGCGCGACGAGTTCGTGTCGTCCTACGAGAAGGTCAACGGGCAGAAGCCGAACATCTTCGGCGCGCATCTGTGGGACGCCGTCACGCTGTTCAAGCGGGCGGCGGCGAGCGCGCTGAAGACAGCCAAGCCCGGCACGCCGGAATTCCGCGCCGCGTTGCGCGACGAACTCGAGCGCGGCAAGGACGTCTATTTGAACAACGGCCTCTCGACGATGAGCCCGACCGACCACAACGGCTATGACGAGCGGTCGGCGTTCCTGATCAAGGTCGAGGGCGGCAAGTTCAGGCTGGTGAAGTAGAACGTCATCTCTTGCGCGCCACGATGTAGGGGCGGTGATCGTCGCCCCTCGTCGCATGGTTCTCTGCGGCAACAATCTCGAACCCGCCGGCATTTAAGAGCTCGTGCAGTCTCTCGGACGTGAACACGCCAGCATGGGGCGCCATTCCGATCGCGCGCATCGCCGGCAGCACAAGCCGGACCAGCGGGTTCATCTCGCCGACACAGGGCGTCTTGGAAATGAAAATGCCATCTGCCACCAGCAGCGCGTGAATCCGGCAGAGGGTGCCGCGCAGGTCCCGAACCAGATGGAGGTAGTTGAATCCCAGGATGGCGTCGAACGGCCCGGCATCGACCGCCGTGGTATCCGCGGTCGCGACCCGGAACGTCAGACCCGGGATCGGCGTCGTTGTGTGCTTCTGATTGGCGATCGCAATCATCTCCGCCGAAATGTCGGTGGCGAGATAGCTCCCGACGTCGCCGGCGAGCCGGAGCGCCGTGGTGCCGGTCCCGCAACCGAGCTCCAGCACGCGATCGCCGGATTTCAACAGTGCGCGGGTGCGGTCCAGCGTGCGCTCATATTCGGCCGGCGCTGCGATCGGCCGCGCGGCATATTTGCGTGCAGCCCGGTCCCAGAAGCGGGCGTCGCTCTCGATGGTCAAGACGGGCAAATCCTCCGGGCGGGCGCGGGCTCGGAGACCATGAGCAGTCTGCCCCCACCCAGGTCAATTCCGTCAAAATGTCGCGCGACCGAGGGAAGCAGTTGCCCGCTCGGTCCGACGCAGATTCCCGGCCGCCCGATCTTATCGCGCTCTAGTCGCCACCCCAGCGCCAGCGCGGCGGCTCGCCCTTCCACCAGCACACGCCGGTGAGCAGGACGCACAGCACGGCGACGCAGGCAATGAAGCCGGGGTACGAGTGCGGCAGGATCGTCGCGGCGCCTGCGGCGATCAGGGCCGCAAACCCGGCGATCACCGCCCAGCCCTGCCAGTTGTTCGGAGGTCCCCAGCCCCAGCCGT
>DASVOL010000246.1:0-9466 GCA_036383375.1 Bradyrhizobium sp.
GATCCGTCCTGCAACAGGGCCTCGAGCATGGCCCCGACATAGGCGTCCCCGGACGCCTGGTTTCCGGTCAGCGCGCGCGCATAACGGCGCAACAGCGGAAGGTGTTCGGCAACGATCTGCGATCGGGACATTCCCACTCCATCCTTGTTCGTGAGGCCAACCGGCCTGAAACCCGTACTCTGGGGCGGCGTACCAATTTGGGGCGACCCCGGTTCCCCTGCATGCCCGACTACGCGCGAGCGCCGGAAAAGTTCCACGAAATAGTTCCAGCCTTCCGGAACTTTATGCGCAACTTTGCATTAGCTCCTGACCGACGAGGCAACGCGGCCAGCCTCTTTTTTCGAGGAAACATCTTGGAAATCAGAGACTTAACTCCCGGGGAAGCGTGGATCAGATCATGAAGGAAGTAAAGAAGCAGGGCGGTCTCAACGCCGAGATTCAATCGAGAATCGGCCACCAGCTGCGCGCCATGTACGACGATGTGGTGAGGCAGGGGGTGCCCGACCGCTTTGCGGAGCTGATCCGCAAACTCGACGGACCCGAGGCTGCCGCGGCGGCCGTGGCCGGGGGCGATACCGACAAGAACAATGGAGGGGACTAATGCCTCTCACCAATGAACTTCGCGACGACATCCTGGCGTCGGTCCCGAGCCTGCGCGCGTTCGCGATCTCGCTGTCCGGCAATGGCGACCGCGCCGACGATCTGGTGCAGGAGACCCTGCTGCGCGCGATCGCCAATATCGACTCGTTCCAGCCCGGCTCGAACCTGCCCGCGTGGCTGTTCACCATCCTGCGCAACCTGTTTCGCTCCGACTACCGGAAGCGGCGGCGCGAGGTGGAGGATGCCGAGGGCAATTATGCCAAGACGCTGAAGAGCCAGCCCTCGCAGGCCGCGCATCTGGAGTTCGAGGAATTCCGCGCGGCGCTCGAAAAGCTGCCGCAGGACCAGCGCGAAGCGTTGATCCTGGTTGGTGCCTCCGGCTTCTCCTACGAGGATGCCGCGGCGATCTGCGGCTGCGCGGTCGGCACCATCAAGAGTCGCGTCAACCGCGCGCGCTCGAAGCTCTCCGCGCTGCTCTATGTCGACAGCGCCGAGGATTTCGGTCCCGACAACACCGTACGCGCCGTGATCGGCGGCAATGGCGGATAGCCACGACGGACGATGAATACGAAAAGGCGGCCCCAACCGGGCCGCCTTTCTTTTTGACCCGCAAGGCCCCGGTGACGGTCAGCGCGCCCTTAGCCAGCCGCGATTAGCCCGCCATCGCCTGCTTGACGGCAGCCGGCTTGAAGCCGTTTCTCAACTCGAGAATCTTGCCTGCGATCTCTGTCACCGGGACCGGGTGACTGAACAGGAAGCCCTGGGCCTCGTTGCAGCCCTCGGCCCGCATGTGGTCGAGCTGCTCGACCGTCTCGATACCTTCGGCGATCGTGGTCATGCCGAGGCTTCTGCCGAGGCTGATGACGGCGCGCACGATCGACTTCGACCCGTGCGTCGCGGTCAAGTCGCGCACGAAGGATTTGTCGATCTTGAGCTTGTCGAACGGGAAACTGCGCAAATAGCTCAGCGACGAATAACCGGTGCCAAAATCGTCCAGCGCGATGCGCAGCCCCAGCGCCTTCAGCTTGTGCAGCGTTGCAAGAGTCTCGCTGCTGTTCGCGAGGAAGACCGACTCGGTGATTTCGAGCTCCAGGCGGCGCGGCGACAATTTTGACGCCGCAAGCGCGTTGACGACGACGTCGATGAAGTCGGGATCGCGAAACTGGACCGCGGAGACGTTGACCGCGAGCTTCATCTCGCTCGGCCAGGTGACGGCCTGCTCGCAGGCGCGATTGAGCACCCATTCTCCGAGCGGGCCGATCAGGCCGATTTCTTCCGCGATCGGGATGAACTGGTCCGGCGCCACCAGTCCGCGCTTCGGGTGGTGCCAGCGCAGCAGCGCTTCGAAGCCGCAGATGCGGTCGAGATGGAGATCGTAGAGCGGCTGGTAGTACAGCGAGAACTCGTCCTTGGACATCGCCTCGCGGAGATCGAGCTCGATCGCCCGGCGCCGCTGCAGGCTGGCGTCCATCGCAGGCTCGAAGAAGCGCCAGGTGCCCCGGCCTTCCATCTTGGCGCGGTACAGGGCGACGTCGGCGTTCTTCAGCAGCTTCTCGCCGGTGGTGCCGTCGACCGGCGACATCGAGATGCCGACGCTGCATCCGACCACGACGCGATGCCCGTTCAGTTCATACGGAGCGCCGACGCATTCCACGATGCGGCGGGCAAGGCGTTCGGCCTCCTCGCCGCCCTGGACGCCGCACTGGATGACCGCGAACTCGTCGCCGCCCAAACGCGCGACGGTATCGACCTCGCGGACGCAGGCGTTGAGCCGGTCCGCGACCGCACACAGCAGTTCGTCACCGACCGGATGCCCGAGCGTATCGTTGACCTGCTTGAAATTATCGAGATCGAGGCAGAACACCGCGAAGCCGGATCCGCGGCCGACCTGAGCGACCGCCAGCTCGATCCGTTCCGCCAGCAACGTCCGGTTCGGCAGCCTGGTCAGGGCATCGTGCCGGGCCATGAACGCGATCTGCGACTCGGCCCGCTGCTGTTCGGTGACATCCTCGCAGGTGACGAGCCAGCCGCCGTCAGATGTCGGCCGCTGCGCGATGGCGATGATCCGTCCATCGCTGAGATGCTGCAGATAGTTGCCCTCGTGCTGGGCCATCGATCGCTCGCGTTCCGCCAGCAGGTCGGCGACGGTCCGCTCACCGTGGCTGCCGGCGGCGACGCTGAGGCCGAGCACGTCCTCCATGGTCATTCCGGGAACGACGAGCTCCGGCGAAATATCGAAGATCTCGCAGAACCTGCGGTTGGCGACCTGCAGCCGTGCCTCGCTGTTGTAGAGGCACAGTCCTTGCGACATGTGCGTGAGCGCCGCGTCGAGCCGCAGGTTGGTTTCATGCAGCTCGGCCTTCTGCTGCTTCAACGCGGAGATGTCGCTGTAGACGAGAACGACACCGCCTTCCTGCGTCTCGCTGCGGCTGACCCGCAGCCAGCGCCCGTCGGAAAGCTGCGCCTCGCTCGCGAAGCCAACGAAGTCAGCGTCGACCGGCGCCAGGCTGGGCGAATCGAGCCGATCCGACTGCAGGAGCTGCGGCGAAAGGCGGATGAATTCGCTGGCCCGCGAGTTGGCCAGCGCGATCTGGCCGTCCGCATCGAGCAGCACGACGCCTTCATGCGACGTTTCGAGCGCATCGGAGAGCCGCGCCTGCGCGGAGCGGCGTTGCGACACCTCCTGATCGACCATTCGCCTGATGTTGTCGCGCATGGTTTCCATAGCGGTCAGCAGCGTGCCGAGCTCGTCGGTGCCGCCCTTGGGTACGGTCGCGTCGAGGTCGCCGCCGGCGATGCTCCGCGCGGCCCGCGATGCAATGGCGACAGGCCCGATGATCCGGCGCGCCAGCAACCACGAGAACAGCGCCGACAGGAACAGCGCGACGGTCAGCCCGGCGACGTTGAGCTGCAGATCGCGCTTGATGGTCGAGAGCGCCTTTTGCCGGAACAGAAAGCCGTCGCCGGCCGTATAGTTGACCAGGAGTTCGACCTGCTGGCTGACGATCTTGGAGTAGCGGTCGACATCGCCGACCGTCGTTCCCGATCCATGCGGATCGGCCGCCGAATTTCCCTCGACCGACAATCCGATTGCACGGCGATGCAGCGCCATCCAGGCGTCGGCGGCTTCCTGAACCTTTGCCGCGGCTTGCGCAGCGCGCGAGGACTGCGAACGATCGGCAGCAATCGTCAGGTCTTCCGAAAGCGTCTTGGCGAGCTTTTCGATCTGGCTGTCGAGGCTGGCACGAATTTCCGAATCCGTGGTCAGCAGACGCTGTGACGACGCAACCCGCATCGAGGCGAAGTCCGCACCGGCCGCGCGGGCGTAGTTGATCGACATCAGGGATTCGTCGAACGTCTTGGCCACCAGATCGCCGGCATGGCGGATCCCGAGGATCGAGTATCCGCCGAGCGCGACGGCAACGGCGCTCATCGCGAGGCAGAAAATCAGAATCTGGGTGCGGATCGAACCCGTGGTCAGGGCAAGACGCGACAGGCCGCCGGTTGCGAGCCGGAAGGCTGCACCGATCTTTACCTTGAGGTTGCCTAATAGGCTATCCATACCCGCGTTTCGCCGTAGTGCTCGATGTTCAAGCTACGCAGAAACGCGCAGCGCTTGCGGAAAAATGACTGTCTGCTCAAAATTGCTTTAGTAGTGACTGCAACTCATGCTGAAATCGTTAAGATCAGCTGGCGATAATCACCCTTACAGGTAATCCGGGACACATCATTTGCACGCTCAAGTAGCCGGGGTTGGAATTCCAAGCGGGGGTCTCATGCAGTCAGGCTTGTTGCGCATCCTGCGCCTCGGCCGGTCCGGCCGCGTGCCTTTGGCGGCCGCGATTGTCACGGGAGCGCTAGCCGGCGCCGCTCTGGGTGCCAGTCCCTATGTCATTTCGCAGAAGGATCGCGAATTCAAGCCCGCGGAGATCTCGATCAAGCGCGGCGAGATTTTACGGTTTATTAACGATGACGGCGAGCTGCTTCATCACGCTTATTTGAGCAGCGATACGTTCAGTTTCGACTCGGGCGACCAGCAACCGGGCAGCAAGTTCGACGTCACCTTTTCGGTGCCCGGCGACTACACCGTGTTGTGCGGCATTCATCCGAAGATGAAGCTTGCCGTCCACGTCGCCAAATAGCTTCCCACAGACATCAACGATCTACAGGACCGAGGTCTTGAAGATCGCGGCGTGGCCGAAATAATAGACGAACAGCGTCAGCGTCAGCGCGGCACAGAGCGCGACCGGGGCAAGCCATGCCGCGCGACGATCGCGCGGCAGCACCTTGTTGTCGGCGAGAATCGCAAACAGCACGGCGATGATCGCCGAGTGTCCGATGGTGTCGATCTTGCCGAATTCGAAGCACGCGCTGATGAACATCCCCGCCAGCACGGTGGCGGCGCAGCGCCGGATCAGCGGCGTCCAGATCAGGGCAAAGGCGAGCGTGAACTCCACCATGCCGGCGGCGCGCATGTAGAATTCATTGTCGAAGCCGAGGGTCATCCCGGCATGCTCGATCAAGAGCGGGAAGCTCCACTCCGGATAAGCCCATTTCTCGATCGAGGCCCACATCAGCGTCACCGCTGCGGCGTACCGCATGACGTCGATCGGGCGGATTCCGAACAGATCCTTGTTCAGCCCGATCAGCGCAAAATAGGCGGCAACGCCTAGAAAAATCGGGTAGTCGGCGAGATGGAAGACGCCGTAGTCGCGGACACCGATCCCGAACAGGATCGCCATCCCCACGGCCGACAGCGGCAGCGTGCGCCGCGACAGCATGCCGGCGGCGATGGCGAGTTGCAACGCGCCCACCAGCGGTGACGACGTCTTCAACTCGGGCGTCAGCAGGATCCCGCCGACGGCCCAGATCGAGATGAAGAAGAACGCGCAGACCGCGCGCATCATCAGTTCGGTGTGCAGCCGAAGTCCTTCGGTAATGCGGTCGAGCACGCGAATGGTCGCATCGCCGAGCGATGTCGGCTCGACCAGGCAGCCGGCAAACAGCCAGAAGACGGCGACGCCGAGCAGCAGTTCAAAATCGAGGCAAAGGACATTCTCGAGTCCGCGCGGCTGACCGGCGACATCGTAGGCGCAAAACCATTTGACATGTGCCTCGGCACTGCGCGCGGCTGTGACGCAAAACAAAACCGCTGCAAGGCACGTGGCGAAAAAGGAGCGCACAGCCGACGCGGCATCTCGCTCCCGCCCACTAAACATTGAACCAACCGCCCACACACAGATACGCTTAAGGACTTGTTTAACTTATATCAAATTTTACGCTTTGCGCCTGCCCAAGACATCCGCTGGTTGCATTGTGGTTAATTGCTGCAGGCAGGCCCGAACCCGTCCTTCAGTCCATCTTTTCCGGCCGGTTCCATCGAATTTTAGCTAATTCCGGCACGGGGGCTCAATTCAACTGTCGTAGTGAAACCCGGACAAATCGGATCGGGAGGCCGGTTAAATGTTCGGAGTGTTGAGTGTCGTGAGTATCGGGGTGGGGTCAGCCCTCGCCTATGTGACAAAATCGTCCCCGTCGCGCACGGCGGCCCTCGAGACCTGTGCCGGCGCGTTCCTGGTCGTCGGGCTCGGCCTGCTTGGGGCTGCGCTGCCGCACCTCGCCTGACGAACCCCCGTTCAAAGCCATCTGCTGCGCTCAGCGCGGCAGTTTGGGGATCCCGGCCACCGGCGGGGCCGCAGCGGTCAGGGTTTGCAGGAAGGCGATGAGGTCCTTCTTCTCGCCTGCCGTCAGAGACAATGGCTTGATGTCGGGGGACCGGCTCGGCCGCTCGATCCCACCCTTGTTGTAGAGCTCGATGACATCTTCCAGCGTTGCGACCGATCCGTCGTGCATGTAGGGCGCACGCCGCGCGACATCGCGCAATGTCGGGGTCTTGAACGCATATTTCAGCTTCGCCGAGGTCGGAAAGTAACGTCCGCGCCCGATGTCGTGGCCTTTGGCGGTGCCGATATCCTGGAAGGACCCGTCGGAGAAGGACGGGCCGCTGTGGCAGGACGAACAGCGTCCCTTGCCGTTGAAGAGCTCAAAGCCGCGCTGGGCTGATGCGCCGATCGCGCTCTCGTCGCCCTTGATCCAGCGGTCGAACGGGGCCTCGCCCGCAACGATGGAGCGCTCGAAAGTCGCCAGCGACTGCTCGATCCTCGGCCGCGTGATCGCACCGTCGCCGAACGCGTGGGTGAATGCATCGACATAGCCGGGGATCGCCGCGAGACGGGCGATCAATTCCGGCTCGGTCATGTTCAGGTTCATCGGGCTCAGGATCGGCCCGAACGCAACGGATTCGAGATCCCTGAACTTGCCGTCCCATCCCAGCGGCTCGAAGAACGCCACGTCGATCAGCGTCGGCGAGCGGATCGGCAGGCCTTTCGGATCCTCACCGATGGCGCGCGGCAGGCCGTCGGCCCATGACAGGCTTGGCTTGTGGCAGCTCGCGCAGGAATGCGTCTTGGACCGCGACAGCAGCGGATCGAAGAAAAGCATCTGGCCAAGAGCGGATTTCGCCTCCGAATAGGGATTGCTGCTCGGAAACGGAACAACATCGGGCCGGCGATAGCTGGCACGGATGGTCGCAGGGTCGCGGGGCGCCGTCGCCGGGGTCAAGGCAAGCGACAGCCCGACAGGCAAAACTGCCGCGAGCAAGGTCAGGCTGACCCAAAGCCTCATCGGGGTCCTCAAACGGTATCCTGCTCGGTATATGCCCAAGCATGTTCAACGAAGTTTTAACGCTCGGTTGCGGGCTATTACGGATGCCGGATTTCGACACAGATGACGTGAGCGTCGTCCGGCGCGCCTTATTTCGATCAATCCGGGCAATAACGTAGCCACTCAACCTGAGGCGGCTGCGGCGCTCTACTTCTTCGCCGGCCGGACCGGCGCCGAGAGCTGCTCGGTGCGGTCGCGCTCGGTCATGTCGACCACCGTGTCCATCGGCGCGGTGAGCTCATAGACATAGGAGACGTCGGTGAAATAGCGCTTCGCGGTGCCGCCGAGCGCCTCCGGCGCGACGCGGTCGAGCAGGATCAGGCCGAAATCGCTGTCGGCGCGCCGCGTCGCCTGGCTGGTGTTGAACTCCTCCCAGCGGAAATGGAAGACCGCGTCCGCATCCTCGCCGGCGACCTCCCAGTTCGCGACGATGTGCGGATGCTTGCCGACCAGCGACAACCCTTCGTCGGAGTGCGAGGCGAGCTCGAAAAACAGCAGCGACAGCGATTGCGCGGCGCGGGCGCTGACGGTGATGTCGGGACCGTTCACCGCGATCCGGTCGGCATGCGGAATCGCGCGCGATTCGAACAGGCCCTTCAGCTTGACGCCCTGCCACTGGCTCTCGCTGAGCAGCGTGACGACATTCGACATCGCGTGGATGCGCCCGATCAACAATTCGCGCGCGACGTCCATGTCGGCGCCGTGCCGCAGCGTGCGGGTCACGATCGACTGGATCACCGCGAGGATGTTCTTGACCCGATGGTTGAGCTCGTCGATCACAGCGGTGAGCCGGCGCTCGAAGCCGATCCGAACCTCGATCTCGCGGCTGAGGCGAAGGTTGTTGTAGGCGACATAGCCGAACAGGCCGCAGACGATGCCGGTCAGCGCGAGGCCGATCGCCGCGACGATGGTCGCGGTCTGCTGCGCACGCACGGTGGCGTTGCTCTTGGCGTAATAATCGAGCGACCAGTCCCGGCCGCCGAACGTCACCGTGCGGACCATCGACGGCAGCGGGCCGTCCTGGCGCACCGCGCGCGAGGTGACGATGCCCTGCTCGTTGGCGGTGAACTCGTCATTGGAATCACGCGGGTCCTTCAACGCCACCGCGAACAGCGAGGAATCGTCGTTGGTCAGCATCAGCGACGACAGCTCGTACGAAAAGGTGATGAAGCCGGCCGGCTCGGACCCACCCTCCTGGAACACCGGCGCGGCGAGCACGACCCCGACCGGGCCGTTCTGCCGCAACAGCGGCACCGGGTCCGAGGCCACGGGCTTGGCACTCTCCATCGCCTTGGCCAGCATCGGGCCGACCACCGAGTGACGGTCGAAGGCGCGGCCCGGGATGCTCAGGGTCTCGGGATTGCGCGGCTCGACGTCCATCAGCACGTTGATCGGCTTGTCGAGCGCCTTGATGTCGAGCGCCTGGTCATCGAAATCGCGGATCGAGGGATTGGTGAAGCCGGCAGCCTTCAGCTCGGCCTCGGCTGCGGTCAGCTCGTTCGGCTTGAGCCGCGCGATCCAGGCGGCGACCACGAAATCGGTCTTGAAGGCGTAGATCGCCGAGCGCAGCGGCTGCAGCATGTTGGCCTTCACCATCGACGGCGTCCGGAACAGCCCCGAGGCCACCCGCGCCAGCAGCTCGCGCTCGGTCAGGCGGTCCTGCACCAGGCTGGCATGGACGTCGATCGCCCGCGCCAGCGCGATACCGTCGATTGCGAGCTCCTGATCGTGCACCCGATAGGCGGCAAGACCGGAGAGCAGAACTCCGATCAGCGCAATCAATGCAACGATGAAGCCCAGTCGAACCACACGCTTACTCGGCAATCAGGGGGTGGCGAAAGGGGACGGTAGGCATCTGGCTTCTGCGGGGGCGGCGACAAATCAGGGTGCGATGAACGCCGGCCGCAAAGGAATATGGAATAGCGATCATCGGTACGCAACAGGAGCCGGTCGGCAACATTAACGACGACGCCACCCGGCGGTCTTTGGCGGCGCCAAAGGTTGCTAATCGTCAAAGTTGGAAATTGTTCCGGCGATTGCGCAGCTTTTTTGCGGCGGGGTGTGCCGGACCACTGACCGTCATCCTGAGGAGCGCGTAGCGCGTCTCGAAGGATGCACGGCCACCGACCGGGCCGATTCATCC
>DASVOL010000247.1:0-5284 GCA_036383375.1 Bradyrhizobium sp.
AGTACTTGCGCTTCTCGTCCTGGATGATCGCGAACGGCGCGTTCGGCGAGGTGCCGGCCACCGAGAAGCCGGGCGGCATCTTGGTGATGCGGTCGCCATGGCTCATCCACACCTGGTGCTTTTCGCCGTGGCCCCAGATGCCGTCGAACAGCTGGCTGTCGGTCTTGACCTCGACGTCGGCGCGGCCGAATTCGCGGTGGTGGCCGCCCTCGACCTCGCCGCCGAGCTGGGCCGCCAGGGTCATCTGGCCATAGCAGATGCCGAGCACGGGAACGCCTGACTCGAAGATCAGCTGCGGGGCGCGCGGCGAGCCGGTCTCGTGCACGGACTCAGGGCCGCCGGAGAGGATCACCGCTTTCGGCTTCATCTCCTTGAAGGCGGCCTCCGCCTTCTGGAACGGCACGATCTCGGAATAGACGCCCATCTCGCGGACGCGGCGGGCGATCAGTTGCGTCACCTGGCTGCCGAAATCGACAATCAGAATCTTGTCATGCGCCGAGGCCACGGTGGGCGTCGACGGTTCGCGGGCTGTGTGCTGGGCTGTCATGGCAAGCAGATACGCGACGGCGCCCGCCCCCGCAACCGCGCAGCGCAGGGCGCCCACATTCTTCTTTGGGCATGGACAAATCTATATAGGTCAGTATTATTGACCTAATTTGGCCATAACCAATGGGAGGAAACCAATGCCGGATTTTCACGAACCGTCCCGCCTCGCAGCGCTCGGCCGCGACTGGGTCGACGCCTGGAACGCCCGGGATCTCGAGCGCGTGCTGGCGATGTATTCGGACGATACTGAGATGACCTCGGACCGGATCCCGGCACTCGGCTTCGGCGCCTCCGGCACCGTGCGGGGCAAGGCGCAGCTGCGGGCCTATTGGAGCGCCGCGCTCGCCAAGCTGCCCGAGCTGCATTTCGAGCTGATCGACCTCTACGTCTCGCCCGACAGCGTCGTCGTGTTCTACCAGAACGAGCGCGGCAAGAAGATCTGCGAGTATCTGCGGCTCGATGCAGCGGGCAAGATCAGGCAGGGCTCGGCGAACCATCCGGTGGGTTGAGCTGCCGTCGAACCGTAGGGTGGGTTAGCCGATCGCGTCGGCGGTTGCTCAACGAGCGAAGGCGCAAGGCGTAACCCACCGAGTCACACGACGAGAGAGTTGGTGGGTTACGCTAACGCTAACCCACCCTACGCACTAATCTCTCCCGTCACCCTGAGGTGGCCGCTTCTTCAGCGGCCCTCGAAGGGCGACAGCCCGGCTCCATCCCCATCCTTCGAGGCTCACCCAGCGTTGCTGCGCACCGCTCGGCGCGCACCTCAGGATGACGCCGGAACTTGAAGACGCAGACGCGTAGAGTCGTAGAACTCAGGAAGGACACCATGAAAATCCCGACCCTGCCCTTCACCGTCACCGACTGGAGCAACATTGAACCCACGGTGCATCCCGGCGAGACCGGGCAAGCGCTGTGGCGCACGCTCAACATCGGCGAGCTGCGGGTACGGATGGTCGAGTATTCACCGGGCTATCTCGCCGATCACTGGTGCGATCGCGGCCATGTGCTCTTTGTGGTCAACGGCGAGCTCGACACCGAGCTGCGCGACGGCCGCAAATTCACGCTGAAGCCGGGCATGAGCTACCAGGTCTCCGATTTCGGCGACGCCGCGCACCGTTCCTCGACCGCGACCGGTGCAACGCTGTTCATTGTGGATTGACGCGGCCCCCACTCTCTCCCGTCACCCTGAGGAGGTCGCGAAGCGACCGTCTCGAAGGGCGACAGCCCGGCTCCATCCCCATCCTTCGAGGCTCGCTGCGCTCGCACCTCAGGATGACGTCAGTGTTTGCGGCCGCTTAGACGCTCATCGCCGCCGCGCAGCAACCTTCCTCACCTTGGTATCCGCCCAGCTCAGCGGCTTTCCGCTCTTCGACGGCAGCACCAGTTGCCCGACCGCCTGCCCGGCCTGGTCCAGCAGCACCGAATGCGGCTCGCCGCGCGCGTAGAGGTGCGCTTCGCCCCATTGCCGCAAGGAGACCACGATCGGGAACAGGTCGTGTCCCCGCTTCGTCAGCACATATTCCTGATAGGCGCTGCCGTCTGAGGCTGCGACCTGCTCGAGCACGCCGGTTTCGACCAGCTTGCGCAGCCGCGCCGTCAGCATGCCCTTGGCGATGCCGAGATTCCGCTGGAAGTCGCCGAACCGGCGCAGGCCGTCGAACGCGTCGCGCACGATCAACAGCGACCACCAGTCGCCGATCGCATCCAACGCGCGGGCCACCGGGCATTCCGCCTTTGCAAATCCGGTCCGCTGCATCGCGCCCCGCCTCCCTCGATCACGATTCCGAACTGGTCTTAAAATAGGACTAGACAGGCCGCTATGCAACTGGTCTCATTATAAGACCAGATTGCGAATTGCAGCGGAGGCAAGATGACGAACCAGACCATGATGCAGGCCGGACCGGCCACGGGGGATCACAAGACGGACGGCAAGCCCCGCGACACCAAGCCAGGCGCGCTTTCGCCCGCGATCGTGCTGCTGTTTGCGGTCGCCTGCGGGCTCAGCGTCGCCAACATCTATTCCGCCCAGCCGCTGCTCGACACCATGGCGCAGGATCTCGGCATCACCCCCGCCGCGATCGGCATCGTGGTGACGCTGACCCAGGTCGGCCTCGCCTTCGGCCTGATGCTGATCGTGCCGCTCGGCGATCTCTGGGACCGCCGCAAGCTGATCGTCGGCCAAATCATGCTGTCCGCCGTCGCGCTCGTCGTGGTCGGCACCGCGCCGAACGCGGTCGTGCTGTTTTGCGGAATGGCGCTGGTCGGGCTGCTCGCTGTCGTCATCCAGGTGATCGTCGCCTTTGCGGCGACATCGGCCTCGCCGGCCGAGCGCGGGCAGACCATCGGCACCATTCAAAGCGGCGTCGTGTCGGGCATCCTGCTGGCCCGTTTTGCGTCGGGCACGCTGGCCGATATCGGCGGATGGCGCATGGTCTATCTGACCTCGGCGGTGCTGATGCTGGCGATGGCCGCGCTGCTCGCCTACGTGCTGCCGCGGCAGCCGCCGCGGGCGTTGACCGGATCATCCTACGCCAAGCTGCTACGCTCGACGGCCGCGCTGTTCGCCGAGGAGCCGGTGTTGCGCGAGCGTGCCGTGTTCGCATTCCTGATCTTCGCGAGCTTCAGCGCGTTCTGGAGCTCGGTGGTGCTGCCGCTCGCAGCGCCGCCGCTGTCGCTGTCGCACACCGCGATCGGCATGCTCGGCATTGCCGGCCTCGCCGGCGCGCTGGCAGCGCGCAATTCGGGTCGCCTTGCCGATCGCGGCTGGGGCCAGCGCACCACCGGATTGTCGCTGCTGCTGATGCTCGCCGGCTGGGCGCCGATCGCCTGCCTGCACGCGTCGCTGTGGCTGGTGCTCGCCGGCGTCGTCATGATCGACTTCGCGGTGCAGGCCGTCCACGTCACCAACCAGAGCCTGATCGTAGCTGCCCGCCCCGACGCGTCGAGCCGCCTGATCGGCGTCTACATGGTGTTCTACTCGGTCGGCAGCGGGCTTGGCGCGATCTCGTCGACGATGGCCTATGCCGCCGCCGGCTGGCTCGGCGTCTGCGCGCTCGGGTCTGCGATCAGCGCCATCGCGCTGCTGTACTGGGTCATCGTGGTGAGCAGGACGCCGGTGCCGGTGGGTGCGTGCTCTGAAGCGTAGGGTGGATTAGCCGAAGGCGTAATCCACCATGTCACGGCACAAAGATGGTGGGTTACGCTGCGCTAACCCACCCTACGAAGCGACATTGCCTCACGCCTTCCTCAGCACCGACACGAAAAACCCATCCGTGCCGGTGCGGCGCGGCGTCATCAGCAGGCCTTCCGCCGATTGCAGCGCGGCCTCTGCAAACGCCTCGGCCTTGTCCCACAGCACCGATGCGGTCTGCTCCGGCGGCTGCACTGAAAACTCCGGATGCCGCGCGATGAACGCCTTGACCTGATCGCCGTTCTCCTCGGCCAGCACCGAGCAGGTGATGTAGGCGATCCGGCCGCCGGATTTCACCAGCGGCGCGGCGCGCGCCAGCACCTCGGCCTGATCCTTCAGCCGCACCTCGAGCGCGCCCGGGCGCATCCGCCATTTGGCGTCGGGATTGCGGCGCCAGGTGCCGGTGCCGGTGCACGGCGCGTCGATCAGCACGAGATCGGCTGACGCCTTGATGTCGGAAAGCACTTCCTCCTCGCCGCGCGGCGTGCGCACGTCGCAATTGTGCACGCCGGCGCGCGACAGCCGCTCATGGATCGGCGCGAGCTGGCGCTTGTCGCTGTCGGTCGCGATCAGTCGGCCCTTGCCGTCCATCATCGCGGCCACCGCAAGCGTCTTGCCGCCGGCGCCGGCGCAGAGGTCGATCACCTGCTCGCCGGGCTTTGCCGCCGAGAACAGCGCGGCGAGTTGCGAGCCCTCGTCCTGGACCTCGATGGCGCCCTTGATGAAATCCTCCTCGGCATGGATGCCGGGATTGCGCGCATCGGCGCCGAGCTCGATGCGCAGGCCGAGCGGCGACCACGGCGTTTCCCTGGCACCGAGATACGACAGACGCGGCAGGACCTTCTCGCGCTTGCCGCGCAGCGTGTTGACGCGCAGATCGAGCGGCGCGCGGCTCGCCATCGCGGTCGCTTCCGCGGCGCGGTCGTCGCCGAAGACTTTCGCCAGATACGGATCGAGCCAGTCCGGATAGTCGCCCGCGATATGCGCCGGCGCATCCGTGAGCGAGCGCGAGGCCAATGCAGCCTCTTCGGCCGCGGTCAGCGGTTCCGGCGCGAACCGGCCGCCGTCGCACATTGCCGAAATCGTCGGGATGTCCATACCGCGCTCGAGCTTGAGCATGCCGAGCACCCGCGACCGGGCGCTGGCGTCGTCCATCAGCCAGGCCGCGGAGGACTGCCGGCGCAGCACGTCCCAGATCAGGCCGGAGATCGCGGCGCGATCGCCGGAACCGGCATAGCGGTGCGCGGTGCCCCATTCCTTCAGCGCTTTCGCGGCAGGAATGCGCTGGGCGTCGATGGTGGCGATCAGGTCGATTGCGGCGGAAAGCCGGGCAGCAGGAGTCATCGATCTCTTTCGGTTGGGCGCCTTGCTTGAGCATGATCTTTGTCGGAAAGCCGCTTCGCACTTTTCCGGATCAAGCTCTAGATCAGCAGCAAGATCCTGAGCGCGAAATACAGCCACATCGCCGCCAGCACCAGCACGCCGGCGAACCAGGCGAGCGAGCGCGGCCGCACGTCGTTGGAGGTGACGAACACCCCGGCGTGG
>DASVOL010000248.1:0-3479 GCA_036383375.1 Bradyrhizobium sp.
TTCTTCTTCCTCAAGGAAGCCGGCCGTCATGTGAACGACAACGGCAAGATCTGCACGCTGGTGACGTCGCTGCTCGGCGCCTACACGCCATTCTATGCCGCCTATGCCGGCACCAAGGCGCCGGTCGAGCACTTTACCCGCGCAGCATCGAAGGAGTTCGGCGCACGCGGCATCTCTGTCACAGCGATCGGCCCCGGTCCGATGGACACGCCGTTCTTCTATCCGGCCGAAGGCGCCGATGCGGTCGCTTATCACAAATCGGCAGCGGCGCTGTCCGGTTTCTCGAAGACCGGCCTCACCGACATCAAGGATATCGTGCCATGGATTCGCCTTCTGGTGTCGGACGGCTGGTGGATGACCGGCCAGACCATCCTCGTCAACGGCGGCTACACCACGAAGTGAGGCCGCCGCTCCCTGCATACACGCGCCTCGCATTGCAGGGGAAACAGACCGCCGGCGGAATTTGACCGCCGGTTTGGCCGGCGATATCTTTCGCCCCGCTGGGCCCTTCGCAGTGACGGTCTATTCGAGGCGCACATGGAATGGTCGACCAGGCCGGCCCGTCCGGATCAACCCTTCGGCAGTTGGGCAGACGACCTCGCAGCCGCCTTCGTGCGCCTCGAGCCGCGCCGGATTGCCGAAGAATCGTTTGCGGGCGCAATCTGCAAGGTCGACGCGGCGCCGCTGCAGATATCGCGGGTCACGGCGAGCGGGCACATCGTGCACAGACTTGCCTCGCACATCGCTGCAAGCACCGACGACCTCTGCTTCGTCAACCTGCAGCTCGAAGGGCTCGGACGCACCTCGCAGCGCGGTCATGAGCAGATCAGCGCCCCCGGCGATCTCGCGATCGCCGATACCACGCAGCCGTTCGAGATCGCCCACCAGCATGACTTCAAGCTGTTCTGCTTTGCGGTGCCGCGGCGCCTGTTGCCGGACACCCTGTTCGACCACCCGCGGCTCGGCCTGTCCGCGACCGAAACCGGCCGCGCGCTGTCGCGGACGCTGGCGAGCTACGCCGAGCTCTGCCTGAGCGGCGGTCGCCTCTCAACAAGCTCGGCGATGCTCGGCACGCACATCGCCGAGCTGATCGCGCACGCACCTGACATCCTCGCCGACCTGTCGGCCGAGCGCGTGCATACGCCGGTGCTGCTCTCGATGATGCTTGACCACATCGCCCGGCACAGCGACGACCCCGAGCTCGGTGCGTCGGCGCTGGCCAGGAAATTCCGCTGCTCCGAGCGCTATGTGCACCGCCTGTTTGCGAGCACCGGCCGCTCCGTCGGCGAACACGTCAACGAGCAGCGGATTTCCGCCTGCACGCGCGCCCTGCTCGATCGCACCTCTGCCCACAGGACTATTGCCGAAATCGCCTTTGCTGCGGGCTTCCGCGACATCTCGCATTTCAACCGCCTGTTCAAGCGCCACAATGGCCTCGCCCCGCGCGAGTTCCGCCGCGCCGCCGCGCACTGAGATTAGGTTCACTCCGCGCCAAGAAATCGGGCACTGCCGTCCAAGATTTCCCGACCACGCCGCGATAGCCATTAGCCCGAACCGCCGACACGGAGGGCATTGGCATGGCGATCGATTTCACGCTCACGGCACAGCAGCGCGAGTTCCAGCTCGCTTCCCGCAAGTTTGCCAGGGAGGTGCTGGCCGAGGCCAGGGCCGCCGAAAAGCTGGCAACGCCGGAGCAGCGCTTCCTCGCCACCAAACCGACCTATGAGGCGATGGTGGCGGCTGGTTACTTGCGCAAATGCATTCCGGCGCCTGCCGGCGGCGACAATGCCGGCATGATCGACATGGCGATCCTGGCCGAGGAATTCTACAGCGTGAACCCGAGCGTGACGCTTACCATGCTCGGCAGCGTGCTCGGCCTGCTGCCGCTGCTGCTCGGCGGCACGCCTGAGCAGTGCCAGCGGCTGCTCGCGCCGTTCCTGAAGACCAGCGGCGCACCGCTCGCCGCCTTCTGCTCTAGCGAACCGGGCGGCAGCGCCAACGCCGCTTCGCCGCCGCCCGGCGAGGGCGTCCGCACCACGGCGCGTCGCGGGGGCGACAATTGGCTGATCAACGGCCGCAAAAAATGGGTGTCCTCGGCGACCGGCTGGAATCGCGAGGGCGCCGATCTCCTGACCATCGTGTGCCGCACCGACCCGGCCGCGGCGCCCGATGCGGCCATCTCGATCATCGCCGTGCAAGGACCGGTGACCGGCCTCGTGTTCGAACGCGCGATCGACAGCATCGGTCATCGCGCTCACCTTGTCCCGCAGTTTGCATTGCAGAATGTCGCGGCGCCACACCACAATCTGCTCGGGCAGCAAGGTGCCGGCCTGGCGCTGACCGCGGCGGCGTTCACCGGCACGGCGGCGCTGGTCGGAATCTTCGGCGTCGCGCTGATGCGCGCAGCCTTCGCGTTCGCGCTCGATTTTGCCCGCACCGAAAAACGCGGCGGCGTCCACCCCATCATCGAGCATCAGGCGGTCGGATACGCGCTCGCCGATGCCAAGACCACGATCGAGGCGGCGCGCACTCTGAGCTGGCGCGCCTGCCACGCCCTCGACACCCAGTCGCCGGCAGCCGAGGAGCTGGCGGTGCAGGCCAAGATCTTCGGCTCCGAGGCCGCCGTGCGCGTCATCACCGATCTGATGCGGGTGGTCGGGATCGACAGCTACGACCATGAGGCGCCGTTCGGCAGCCTGCTGCAGGACGCGCTCGCGCTGCCGATCTTCGACGGCGGCAATCTCGGCATCCGGCGGCGGCAACTGCACACGATGTTCAAGAGCCGCGACTACAGCCCGCTCGCCGCAAGCGGCGCGGCGTAGCGCGATAATCTGAAGGAGTGCAATCATGAGCGCAGAGCGGAAAGTGGCAGTCGTCACCGGCGCATCGCAGGGGATCGGCGCCGGCATCGTTCAGGCCTTCAGGGATCGCAACTGCCGGGTTGTTGCGACCTCGCGCTCGATCAAACTGGTCACCGACGCGGATATCGTCACGGTGGCGGGCGATGTCGGCGCAGCTGAGACGGCCGAGGACGTGTTCAAGGCGGCGCTGGAGCGCTTCGGCCGCGTCGACACGCTGGTCAACAACGCCGGCATCTTCATGGCGAAGCCCTTCACCGCCTACACGCAGGATGACTACGCCAGCTACATCTCGACCAACGTGACCGGCTTTTTCAACATGACCCGGCGCGCGCTGGAGCTGATGAGCAAGCAGGGCCACGGCCACGTCGTCACCATCACCACAAGTCTCGTCGACCAGCCGATGAGCAGCGTTCCCGCCGCCCTCGCCTCGCTGACCAAGGGCGCCCTGAACGCCGCAACCCGCGCGCTCGCGATCGAATATGCAAGGAGCGGAATCCGCGTCAACGCGGTGTCGCCCGGGATCATCAAGACCCCGATGCACCCGGCGGAGGCGCATCAAGCGCTGGCGGCGCTTCACCCGGTCGGCCGGATGGGAGAGATCTCCGACATCGTTGGCGC
>DASVOL010000249.1:0-13299 GCA_036383375.1 Bradyrhizobium sp.
TCCGACGTCGTCGCCAAGGTCGCCGATCCGAGGTCGCGCGAAAGCCTGCAGGCGATGTCCTCGCCGCCGACCATCCTCAACAAGGCGATCTCGTCGGAGCGCAGCTTTGCCGGCACCTCGATCTCGCTGTCGCGCGCCAAGGCGCTGGCGAAGGCATCGGGCGGCAAGCTCAACGACGTCGTGCTGGCGCTCGCCTCGGGCGTGGTGCGGCGTTATCTGATCAGCCAGGGCGCGCTGCCGAACAAGTCGCTGACGGCAGGTGTCCCGATCTCGCTGCGCGAGGAGGGCAACGCCGAGTCCAACAACCAGGTGTTCGGCATGATCTGCTCGATCGCGACCGACGTCGACGATCCGAAGAAGCGGCTGGAAACCATCATCGCGCAGTCCACCAAATCCAAGGAGATGTCGCATCCGCTGCGCGCCCTGGTGCCGCAGGTCTCCAACATCTCGCTCTTGGGCGCGCCGATCCTGGTGCAGATCATGGCGCTGCTGTACAGCCGCTCCGACCTGTCCAACGTGCTGCCGCCGGCGACCAACATCACGGTGTCGAACGTGCCGGGGCCGCGGCAGACGCTGTACGCGGCGGGCGCGGAGCTGCTGCACATCTTCCCCGTTTCGATCTCGACCCACGGCATCGCGCTCAACATCACCGTGCAGAGCTACCGCGATCAGCTCGATTTCGGCTTCATCGTCGGTGCCAACATCATTCCCCACGTGCAGGTGATGTGCGACATGCTGCCGCTCGAATTCGATGCACTCGAGGCGGCGTTTGCGCCCCCGCCAGCCGACATCAAGGGCGCGGCCGAATAGAAAGACCTGTCAATGATCGATATGCCACCGCTGCAGTTCGCCGAGACGAACGGCATCCGCATGGGGTTCTACGAAGCAGGCCCCAAGACCGACGCACCGCCCGTGGTGCTGTGCCACGGCTGGCCAGAACTGGCGTTCTCCTGGCGTCATCAAATCAAGGCGCTGGGCGAGGCCGGCATCCGGGTGATTGCGCCGGACCAGCGCGGCTACGGCGCCACCGACCGGCCCGAGCCGGTCGAGGCCTACGACATGGAGCACCTGACCGGCGACCTGGTCGGCCTGCTCGACCACCTCAAGATCGACAAGGCGATCTTCGTCGGCCACGACTGGGGCGGCTTTGTCGTCTGGCAGATGCCGCTGCGGCATCCGTCGCGGGTCGCCGGCGTCGTCGGCGTCAACACGCCGCATTGGGACCGCGCGCCAATGGATCCGATCGCGCTGTTCCGTCAGCGCTTCGGCGACCAGATGTATATCGTCCAGTTCCAGGATCCGGCGCGCGAGCCGGACCGGATTTTCGGCAGCCGGGTCGAGCAGACCTTCGATGCCTTCATGCGCAAGCCGGCGCCGCGCGCCGCGGATGCGCCGCCCGAACAGCCGATCGCGGGCGTCGGCGCCTCGGCGCGGCTCAATCTCGCGTTCCCGCAGATGATCGCGAACTACGACGCCAGGCACGATCCGCGGACGCCGATCCTGTCGGCCGAAGAGAAGAAGGTGTTCGTCGACACCTTCACCAAAACCGGCTTCACCGGCGGCATCAACTGGTATCGCAACTTCACCCGCAACTGGGAACGATCGGCGGGGCTGGACCATCACGTGAAGGTGCCGTCGCTGATGATCATGGCGGAGAACGATGCGGTGCTGCCGCCATCGGCCGCCGACGGCATGGAGAGACTGGTGCCGGACCTCGAAAAATATCTGGTGCGCGACAGCGGCCATTGGACGCAGCAGGAAAAGCCGGACGAGGTCAGCGCCAAGCTGATCGAATGGCGTAAGAAACGGTTTGGGTGACGACGAGACACTAACGACGTCATTGCGAGCGAAGCGAAGCAATCCATTGGTCCGCATACGAGGACAGATGGATTGCTTCGTCGCTTCGCTCCTCGCAATGACGAAATCGAGGACAGGGGGCACTTCGACAATGGCATCCGGCAACAGACTGAGTCCGATCCCGCATCCGCCGACGAAGCCGGTGGTCGGCAACATGCTGTCGCTGGATTCGAACGCGCCGGTGCAGCATCTGGTCAAGCTCTCCAAGGAGCTCGGACCGATCTTCTGGCTCGACATGATGGGCGCGCCGATCGTGATCGTCTCCGGTCACGATCTGGTCGACGAGCTCTCCGACGAGAAACGCTTCGACAAGGCGGTGCGCGGCTCGCTGCGTCGGGTGCGCGCGGTCGGCGGCGACGGGCTGTTCACCGCCGACACCAAGGAGCCGAACTGGAGCAAGGCGCACAACATCCTGATGCAGCCGTTCGGCAACCGCGCCATGCAGTCGTATCACCCGAGCATGGTCGATATCGCCGAGCAGCTGGTCAAGAAATGGGAACGCCTCAACGCCGACGAGGAGATCGAGGTCGTCCACGACATGACGGCGCTGACCCTCGACACCATCGGGCTGTGCGGCTTCGACTACCGCTTCAATTCGTTCTACCGCCGCGATTACCACCCCTTCGTGGAATCGCTGGTGCGCTCGCTCGAGACCATCATGATGACCCGCGGCCTGCCGCTCGAGGGTCTGTGGATGCAGAAGCGGCGCAAGACGCTGACCGACGACGTCGCCTTCATGAACAAGATGGTCGACGAGATCATCGCCGAGCGGCGCGGCAACACCGATGTGACCAGCGACAAGAAGGACATGCTGGCCGCGATGATGACCGGCGTCGACCGCGCCACCGGCGAGCAGCTCGACGACGTCAACATCCGCTACCAGATCAACACCTTCCTGATCGCCGGCCACGAGACCACCTCTGGCCTGCTGTCGTGCACGATCTATGCGCTGCTGAAGCATCCCGAGGTGCTGAAGAAGGCCTATGAGGAGGTCGATCGCGTCCTTGGTCCCGATGTCGATGCGCGGCCGACCTATCAGCAGGTGACGCAGCTCACCTACATCACCCAATGCCTGAAGGAAGCGCTGCGGCTGTGGCCGCCGGCGCCGGCCTACGGCATCGCGCCGCTCAACGACGAGACGATCGGCGGCAAGTACAAGCTGAAGAAGAACACCTTCATCACCGTGCTGGTGATGGCGCTGCATCGCGATCCCTCGGTCTGGGGCCCGAACCCCGACGTGTTTGATCCCGAGAATTTCAGCCGCGAGGCGGAGGCCAAGCGGCCGATCAACGCCTGGAAGCCGTTCGGCAACGGCCAGCGCGCCTGCATCGGCCGCGGATTTGCCATGCACGAGGCGGCGCTCGCGATCGGGATGATCCTGCAGCGCTTCAAGCTGCTCGACGTGCATCGCTACCAGATGCATCTGAAGGAGACGCTGACCGTCAAGCCGGACGGCTTCAGGATCAAGGTGCGGCCGCGCGACGACAGGGATCGCGTCGCGTTCGCCGGCAGCACGGGTGCGGTTGCGGCAGCGCCAAAGGCACCGCGCGCGCCGACCACGCGTCCCGGCCACAACACGCCGATGCTGGTGCTCTACGGCTCCAACCTCGGCTCCGCCGAGGAGCTGGCGACCCGGATGGCCGATCTGTCGGAGATCAATGGCTTCGCGGTACGGCTCGGTCCGCTGGATGACTATGTCGGCAAGCTGCCGGAGGAGGGCGGCGTCCTGATCATCTGCGCCTCCTATAACGGCGCGGCGCCGGACAACGCGACGCAATTCGTCAAATGGCTTGAGACCGACCTGCCGAAGGATGCTTTCGCCAAGGTGCGTTATGCCGTGTTCGGCTGCGGCAACAGCGATTGGGCCGCGACCTACCAGTCGGTGCCGCGTTTCATCGACGAGCAACTGACCAAGCACGGCGCCCGCGCAGTCTATCCGCGCGGCGAGGGCGATGCGCGCAGCGATCTCGACGGTCAGTTCCAGAAGTGGTTCCCGGAGGCCGCGAAGGTAGCGACCAAGGAATTCGGCATCGACTGGAATTTCACCCGCACCGCCGAGGACGAGCCGCTCTATGCGATCGAGCCGGTGGCGCAGGGCGCGGTCAACACCATCGTGACGCAGGGCGGCGCGGTGCCGATGAAGGTGCTCGCCAACAACGAGCTACAGAACAAGGAAGGCGCCCATCCGTCGGAACGCTCGACCCGGCACATCGAGGTCGAGCTGCCGGCCAATATCAGATATCGCGTCGGCGATCACCTCAGCGTGGTGCCGCGCAACGATCCGACCCTGGTCGATTCCGTCGCGCGCCGGTTCGGCTTCCTGCCGGCCGACCAGATCCGCCTGCAGGTCTCCGAAGGCCGCCGCGCGCAACTGCCGGTCGGCAACGCGGTGTCGGTCGGGCGGCTGCTTACCGAGTTCGTCGAGCTGCAGCAGGTCGCGACCCGCAAGCAGATCCAGATCATGGCCGAGCACACCCGCTGCCCGGTGACCAAGCCGAAGCTGATGGCCTATGTCGGCGACGACGAGGCCTCCGCCGGGCGCTATCGCACCGAAGTGCTGGCCAGGCGCAAATCGGTGTTCGACCTGCTCGAGGAATATCCGGCCTGCGAGCTGCCATTCCACCTCTACCTCGAAATGCTGTCGCTGCTGGCGCCGCGCTATTACTCGATCTCGTCGTCTCCGGCGGGCGAGGCGCAGCGCTGCAGCGTCACCGTCGGCGTGGTGGAAGCGCCTGCGAGCTCAGGGCGCGGCATCTACAAGGGGATCTGCTCGAACTATCTGGCGCGCCGCCGCGCCGGCGATACGGTCCACGCCACCATCAAGGAGACCAAGGCCGGCTTCCGCCTGCCTGACGACAACGCCGTGCCGATCATCATGATCGGGCCGGGCACGGGCTTAGCCCCGTTCCGCGGCTTCCTGCAGGAGCGCGCCGCGCGTAAGGCGCAGGGCGCGACGCTGGGCCCCGCCATGCTGTTCTTCGGCTGCCGCCATCCGGAGCAGGACTTCATCTATGCGGACGAGCTGAAGGCGTTCGCAGCCGATGGTGTCAGTGAACTCTACACCGCGTTCTCGCGCGCCGACGGGCCGAAGACCTACGTGCAGCATCTCGTCGCCGCGCAGAAGGATCGGGTCTGGGAGCTGATCCAGAAGGGCGCGATCGTCTATGTCTGCGGCGACGGCGGCAAGATGGAGCCCGACGTCAAGGCGACGTTGATGTCGATCTACCGCGAGCGCACCGGTGCCGATACCGACGCCGCCGCGCGCTGGATCGAGGAGATGGGCACCAGGAACCGCTACGTGCTCGACGTCTGGGCCGGGGGATAGGCTTGCGGCCTGGGATGACCGTGATGCATCCCCATCGTCGTCCCGGCGAAAGCCGGGACCCATAACCACAGGGTTGTGTTGTTGAAGCAAGCGGTGGCCCCAGCGTCGCGCAACAATCACCTTCGGTGGTTATGGGTCCCTGCTTTCGCAGGGACGACACGGAATATGTTGCGCCGCTGGTGAGTCATGCGCTCGCATTCTCGCGATACGCTTGAGGCGCCAGCTTCGCCTGCCCTGACGCCCATGTTACAAGCCGCCGCATGATTCCATGGGAAAAGATCGATACCGCGCGCATTCCCGGCACCGAGGGTGAACTGCGCCTGATGCGGCGAGGCCGCGAATTCTCGATCATGCTCGGCACCAACGAGCTGATGAACAGCCGCCTGTCGGGCTCGGAAGAGGCGCTGGCGACGCTTGCGGCGAAGAAGATCGAGAAGGTCGAGAGGCCGCATTTTCTCATCGGCGGCCTCGGCATGGGCTTTACGCTGCGGGCCGCGCTCAAAGTGCTCGGACAGGAGGCGAAGATCACGGTGGCCGAACTGGTGCCGGCTGTGGTCGCCTGGGCGAGAGGCCCGATGGCGGAGATTTTTGGCAACAGCCTGAGCGATCCGCGCGTCAGCATCCAGGAGGTGGATGTCGCCGATGTGATCGAACGCAATCCGCGCACCTACGATGCCATTCTCCTCGACGTCGATAACGGCCCCGAAGGCCTGACCCGCAAGGCCAACGACGCGCTGTACGACATCTCCGGACTGAAGATCGCCCACACGGCGTTGCGACGCGGCGGCGTGCTCGCCGTCTGGTCGTCCGGTCCGAACGCCAAGTTCCCGAAATCGCTCTCCCGCGCCGGTTTCGCGTTCAACGAGATTGCCGTCCGCGCCACGGGCCGCGGCCGCGGCGTGCGCCACGTGATCTGGATCGCGGTCAAGGAATAGAAAGCGCCGCTATTGCGGCGCAGCAAGGTGGCGGGGAGCGCCATTCGGTTCGATTGTATTGAAAAGCGGGGGCCGTTGGGTTTCACTCGCGGCACCGAAGCCTCGAGCCCTTGGTCTGTCTGATGCAGCCGACGTCGAATTTTGGGGTGCAGGAGACGCACGGGATCCTGGACCGTTTCCAGGCCGAATTCCGCGGCTCGAGCGAAGGGCTCGGCTGGTCGTCAGCCTATGCCTCGGTCCAGCGCGAGCGGCCGTTTGACGGGCACTTCCATGCGCTGTCCGATAATCTGATGGTGCTGCACCGGGGCGGCCCGGTCGAGATCACCTATGTGATGGACGGCAAGTCGGTTGCCCGGCAGATCCCGCGCGGCGGGGTGTTCTTCCTGCCGGCCGGGCACGCCTGCAACGTGGTGCTGCGCGAGGCGCTGGAATCCACCCATATCTATCTGCGCTCCGATCTGTTCGCGGGCCGGGACGGGGCGCCGAGCCTGATCGGTGGGCTCGCGCCGATGCTGGGCGATCAGGATTCCGTGCTGGAGCATCTCGCCGCGGCGATCGGCGACACCATCACCGGCGGCCTGCCGGCCTCGTCGCTGTTCATCGATCCGATTGCGCAGGCGATCGCCAACCGCTTCGTCGCGATCAATTTCCACAAGCCGAGCGTGGAGGCCGGCAAGCATCCGAACCTGCTGAGCGTCAGGCAGATGGCCCGCATCCGCGAATTCGTCGACGCCAATCTCGATACCGATATCCGGCTCGACCAGCTGGCAGAGCTGTGCGGCCGCAGCACCGAATATTTCGTGCGTCTGTTCAAGGCGACCAGCGGCATCTCGCCTTACCAATACGTGCTCAATCTGCGCATCGAGCGCGCCCGGGCGCTGCTCGCCGACGAGACGCAGAGCCTCGCCGATATCGCGCTGGCCTGCGGCTTCTCCCACCAGGAGCATTTTACGCGCATGTTCCGCCGCTTCACCGGTGTGACCCCGGGGCGATACCGCCGCAGCCACTAGCCCCCGGCGGTTCCGGCGGGCGAAGGCGCCAGCCCAAGCCTGCGGATGATTTTTCCGGTTTCGTGCAGATTTTCTCCGGTTTCGTGCAGGCCCGCCGGGGCCGCCCGCCGCTAGCTTTCTCCCAACAAGACGAGATTGCCGGTTCGCCGGCTTGGGAGAAATGCCATGAGCGTCGCGATGCCCGATGCCGTACACCCGCCCATCGCGGCTGCCGGTGATGCCGGCCAGGGCGTCTTTTCCTACTGTTCGCAGAAATATCGCGTGGTGTTCGGCGCCGGCACCTCGGCGCGGCTTGGCGAGGAGGCAGAGCGGCTTGGCATCAAGCGGGCGCTGGTGCTGACCACGCCTGAGCAGCAGGACCTCGGACGCCGGCTCGGCGCAGGCCTCGGCGACCGGCTTGCCGGAGTGTTTGCCGGCGCACGCATGCATACGCCGGTCGAGGTCACCAACGAGGCGCTTGGCATCGTCGAGTCCCGCGACATCGACGGGCTGGTCGCGATCGGCGGCGGCTCGACGGTCGGGCTCGGCAAGGCGCTGTCGCTGCGCACCGGTCTGCCGCATATCGCTGTCCCGACCACCTATGCCGGCTCGGAGATGACGCCGATCCTCGGCGAGACCAGCAACGGCATCAAGACCACGCAGCAATCCCAGGATCTGGTGCCTGATACCGTCATCTACGACGTCGATCTCACCGTCAGCCTGCCGCCGCACATCTCCGCCGCCAGCGGCCTGAATGCGATCGCCCACGCCGTCGAGGCACTTTATGCGCCCGACGCCAATCCGATGACCTCGCTGATGGCGGAGGAGGGCATTGCCGCGCTCGCCCGCGCGCTGCCGCGCATCATGACGGCCCCGGCCGATGCCGGAGCGCGGCGCGACGCGCTCTATGGCGCCTGGCTGTGCGGCGTCTGCCTCGGCGCGGTCGGCATGTCGCTGCACCACAAGCTCTGCCACGTGCTGGGCGGCATGTTCAACCTGCCGCATGCGGAAACCCACGCGATCGTGCTGCCGTACGCCGCCGCCTACAACGCCGCCGCGGCGCCCGAGGCGATGACCCGCGTGGCGCGCGCGCTGCACTGTGCCGACGCACCGCAGGGCCTGTTTGATCTTGCCCGGCAGCTCGCGTTGCCGCGCCGGCTCTCCGACATCGGAATGCCCGAGGACGGCATCGCGCGGGCCGCCGAGATGGCGGTGCGCAACCCCTACGCCAATCCAAGACCGGTCGAACGCGCCCCGATCGAGCGACTGATCGCGGCGGCTTGGCGCGGCGACGCGCCCGCGCAGCACTGACATCTCCAAATCAAAGGACAACACGATGGCCAATTTCAACGAGCATGACCTCACCGACGAGGTAATCAGCAGCTTCGCCAACACGCCGAACAAGCGGCTGAAGTTCCTCATCGAGGAGACGGTCAAGTCGCTGCACGATCTGGTGCGTCGCACCGAACTCACCTTCGAGGAATGGAATCAGGCGATCGAATTTCTGACCCGCACCGGCCAGACCTGCACGCCGCTGCGCCAAGAGTTCATCCTGCTCTCCGACGTGCTCGGCGTCTCGATGTTGGTCGACGCGGTCAATCACCGCGAGCGCGAGGGCGCGACCGAGACCACGGTGCTCGGCCCGTTCTATGTCGGCGAGCACCGGATCACGCCGCACGGCGCCAACATCTCGGAGGGCATCGACGGTGAAGTGATGTTCGTGCAGAGCCGCGTCACTGACTTGGCGGGCAAACCGCTCGCCGGCGCCGAGATCGATGTCTGGCACGCCGATGACGACGGCTTCTACGATTCGCAGAAGGCGGACTACGCGACGCACGGCCCATCGCTGCGGGCACGCTTCGTCACTGATGCCGACGGCCGCTTCTCGTTCCGCACCATCCTGCCGTGCAGCTATCCGATCCCGACCGACGGCCCGGTCGGCGATCTCATCACCGCGACGAAACGCCATCCGATGCGGCCGGCGCATGTGCATTTCCTGGTCAAGGCCGAGGGTTACGAGCCGCTGATCACCCACGTCTTCCTCGATGGCGACGAATATCTGCGCAGCGACGTGGTGTTCGGTGTCAAGGACGAGCTGATTGCACGCGTCGAGCCGCGCAGCGAGCCGGCACTGCCGAATGGCGAGCCGGTCTCCGGCCCGTGGCACCTGATGTCCTACGATTTCCAGATGCGGCCAGGCGCCGGCCTGGTGCCGCAGCCGATGATGGCCGCGGAGTGACGATCGCAACCAACAAGACGACGGAGGAGACGACCATGACCAGCAAACCTGTTGAGACCGACGTCCTCGTCGTCGGCAGTGGCCCGGCCGGCGCGACCGCGGCAGCGCTGCTCGGCATGTATGGCGTCAAGCACATCCTGGTGACGAAATATGGCTGGCTGGCCGACACGCCGCGCGCCCACATCACCAACCAGCGTGCGATGGAGGTGCTGCGCGATCTCGGCCTCGAGGAGAAGGCAGTGGCGCAGGCGGTGCCGCAGCATCTGATGGCCAACAATGTGTTCTGCGAAAGCCTCGCCGGCGAGGAGTTCGGCCGGCTGTATTCCTGGGGCAACCATCCCTCGCGCAAGGCGGACTACGATCTCGCCAGTCCGGCGCGGATCTGCGACCTGCCGCAGAATTTCCTCGAGCCGATCCTGATCGAGGCCGCCGGCCAGCGCGGCACCTCGCTGTGCTTCAACACCGAGTTCGTCGACCTGGTGCAGGATGCCGACGGCGTCACCGCAACGGTGAAGGATCGCCTGTCCGGCGAGACGTACCAGATCCGCGCCAAATACCTGATCGGCGCCGACGGCGGCCGCAGCCGGGTCGCCGAAGTGATCGGGCTGCCGATGGAGGGCCAGATGGGCCGCGCCGGCAGCATGAACATCATCGTGCAGGCGGATCTGAGCAAGTACGTCGCGCACCGGCCGAGCGTGCTGTACTGGGTGCTGCAGCCGGGTGCCGAGATCGGCGGCATCGGTGCCGGCCTCATCCGCATGGTGCGGCCATGGAACGAGTGGCTGATCATCTGGGGCTACGACATCGAGCAGGGCGAGCGCAAGCTCAGCAACGACGAGGCGATCTCGATCGTGCGCAATCTGGTCGGCGACGAGACGCTCGAGGTCAAGGTGCGTTCGACCTCAACGTGGACCGTGAACGAGATGTATGCCGGCCACTATTCGTCCGGCCGCGTGTTCTGCGTCGGCGACGCCGTGCACCGCCATCCGCCGACCAACGGCCTCGGCTCCAACACCTCGATCCAGGATTCCTTCAATCTGTGCTGGAAGCTGAAGCTGGTGCTCGAGGGCCACGCCGCGCCGTCGCTGCTGGAAACCTATTCGGCCGAGCGGCAGCCGGTCGGCAAGCAGATCGTGACCCGCGCCAACAAGAGCATCGGCGACTTCCCGCCGATCTTCGAGGCGGTGGGGCTCGTGGCCTCGACCGATCCTGCCGAAGCCCGCAAGGCGATCGCCGCGCGCAAGGCGCCGACCGCCGAGGGCAAGGCGCGCCGCAAGAAGCTCTATGAGGCCATCGCCAACAAGAGCTACGAGTTCAACTGCCACGGCGTCGAGATGAACCAGCGCTACGGCTCGACCGCCGTGGTGTCCGACGGCACGCCGATGCCGGCGTTCACCAGGGATCACGAGCTCTATTATCAGGCCACCACCTGGCCCGGCGCGCATTTGCCGCATGTCTGGGTCGAGCATCAAGGCGAGCGCAAGTCGGCGCTCGATCTCACCGGCAAAGGCCGCTTCACGCTGCTCACCGGGATCGGCGGCGACGGCTGGAAGACGGCTGCCGCTGCGGTCGAGAAGGCCTACGGCCTGCCGGTCGACGTCGTCACCATCGGCCCGCAAGGCTGCGATGCGCTCGACATCTATGCCGATTGGTATCGCCAGAGCGAGGTCGACGAGGACGGCTGCGTGCTGGTGCGTCCCGACATGTATGTCGCCTGGCGCGCCAAAGAGGCGGCGGCTGACGCCACGGATGTGCTGCTCGACGTGTTCGGCCAGATTCTCGGCCGCGGCGCGAAGCCGCAGACGAAGTCCGTCGCCGCCGCGTGATGCGGCGCGACGCAGCCAATTCATTTCAGAACGGATTGAACGGCGGCCGGCATGCGACCGGCTTGCCTCAAGGGAGGGGAAAATGAGCAAAGATTTGTTGAACGTCATGTCTTTCAATCGTCGCCGCGTGCTGCAGGGCATCGCGGGTGGGCTCACAGCCGCGGGCACGACGACGTTGTTCGCGCCGGCCGTGCGCGCGGCCAACAAGCCGATCAGGATCGGCTATGTCTCGCCCAAGAGCGGCCCGCTCGCCGCCTTCGCCGAAGCCGACGATTTCGTGCTCGGCGAATTCCGAAAGTTCATCAAGGACGGCGTCAAGGTCGGATCGCAGACCTATCCGGTCGAGGTGGTGACCAAGGACAGCCAGTCGAACCCGAACCGCGCCGCTGAAGTCGCCAAGGAATTGATCACCCGCGACAATGTCAGCCTGATCGTGGTCGGCGCCACGCCCGAGACCAACAACCCGGTGGCGACGCAGTGCGAGCTCGAGCAGGTGCCGTGCATCTCCACCGTCGCGCCGTGGCAGACCAATTTCATCGGCCGCCAGGCCAATCCGGCCGATCCGAAGAGCTGGAAGCCGTTCGACTACACTTTCCATTATTTCTGGGGGCTCGAGGACGTGATCGGCGTCTTCACCAGCATGTGGAGCCAGGTCGCGACCAACAAGTCGGTCGGCGCGCTGTTTCCGAACGATGCCGATGGCAACGCCTGGGGCGACACCACGATCGGTTTCCCGCCTGTCATGGCCAAGCAGGGCTTCAAGCTGACCGACCCCGGCCGCTTCCAGAATCTCACCGATGATTTCAGCTCGCAGATCGCCGCATTTCGAGGGGCCGATGCCGAGATCATCACCGGCGTGATCATCCCGCCCGACTTCACCACGTTCTGGAATCAGTCGCGGCAGAAGGGGCTGAAGCCGAAGGTGGTATCGGTCGCCAAGGCCTTGCTGTTCCCGGCATCGGTGCAGGCGCTCGGCAAGGGCGGCAACAACATCTCGACCGAGGTGTGGTGGACGCCGACGCATCCCTACAAGTCGAGCCTCAGCGGCGTCAGCGCGGCCGATCTCGCCAAGGGATACGAGCAGGCCTCGGGCAAGCAATGGACCCAGCCGATCGGTTTTGTGCATTCGCTGTTCGAGGTTGCCATCGATGCGATCAAGCGCTCGGGTGACCCGGCGGATGGTGCGGCACTGGCGAAAGCGATCGGCGCGACCAAGCTCGACACCATCGTGGGCCAGGTCGCATTCGGCTCCAGCGCGGTGCCGCCGTTCGCGGCGAAGAACATCGCCAAGACGCCGCTGGTTGGTGGCCAATGGCGGCTCAACGGCGACAAATACGACATGGTGATCACCGACAACAAGTTGGCGCCGCAGATCCCGCTCGGCGGCGACATGCAGGCGCTGAGCTAGCGCGTGCGTTCCAGACAGGTTGGTCATCGGAGATGCGCGGGATCCCGCGCATCTCCTCGAAGCAAACGGACGCGGTGAGCGACCATGCTCGAACTCCATGCCGTCTCGAAGCGGTTCGGCGCCATCGTGGTTGCCGACGCGATCGATCTGACGCTCGTATCAGGCGAAGCGCTGGGCGTGATCGGGCCGAACGGCGCCGGCAAATCGACGCTGTTCAACCTGATCACCGGACTGTTGCGGCCGGATGCCGGCCGCATCGTGCTCGATGGCGTCGTCATCACGAGTCTCTCTCCCGAGGCGCGCTGCCGCGCCGGCATCGGGCGCTCGTTCCAGATCCCGCAGCCGTTCGATCACCTCTCGGTGTTCGAGAACCTTGCGGTGGCCGCCCAATTCGGCGGCGGCCTCTCGGAGGCCGATGCGGTCCAGCATTGCGGCCGCATGCTTGATTTGACCGGCCTCGAAGCCAAGGCCAACCGGCTCGCCGGCAGCCTGCCGCTGCTCGATCGCAAGCGGCTCGAGCTGGCGCGGGCGCTCGCCACCAAGCCACGCACGCTGCTGCTCGACGAGATCGCAGGCGGTCTCACCGATGCCGAATGTCATGAGCTGGTCGAGACCATCCGCACCATCCATGCCGAGGGTGTCGGCATCATCTGGATCGAGCATGTGGTGCATGCGCTGCTCGCGGTGGTGCAGCGGCTGGTGGTGCTGAACTTCGGCAAG
>DASVOL010000250.1:0-13188 GCA_036383375.1 Bradyrhizobium sp.
GCCATCTCGTAGCCGGCCACGGCCGACAGCCCGCCGAGCGCCAGGAACATCGCCGCGATGACCGGCCACGAGCGCGTCATCGCCCGCTCACGGCAGACCGGCGGCGGCGCGCGCCGCGCCGGTCAGTTCGAGGACATGCAGGCCGGTGTTGGCGCGGTCGACCGCATAGATGTAGCCGCGCGCGTCGGTCTCGACATTGTTGGTCTGGATCGCGACCTTGCAGCGCTCCTTGCCGTCGATCGTGACGCAACGCTTGTCGGTCGCGGCCGTGATGGAGGGAATGAAGTAGCCGACTTCCCTGGGATGATAGGGATCGCGGATATCGAGCGCGCGGACGCCGGCGTTGAAGAAGGCGATGAAGGCGAGCTTCTTGTAATAGACCGGCGCCATGCTCTCGTTCGACGAATGCGAGCCGAACCGGCCGCCGCGTTCGCAGAACGCGCCCGAAGCCTCGGGCACGGTGTAGCTCGAGATCATCATCGGCCGCGCCTCGGTGGTGACGTCGGCGAACCACACCATCTGCCGCGCCTCGCCGCATTCGTTCTGGATCGCCTCGTCGACGATCATCACGATGTCGCGCGTCTTGCCGTCCTTGTCATGGGCGAACTCCGCGATCGGCATGCCGGGCATCGGAAACACCGTGTGCGCGCCGTTCATCGCCGACAGCGGCATCCGCGCGATCTCCGGGAATTTCAGATTGTCGGGCGTCGGCTCCTTCGGCCCGTTCAGAAGCTTGTCGCGATCGACGATCTGCAGGAAGCCGCCCTTGTCGGTGCCGTAGCCGAAATAGACGCGGTTGCCTTTCGGCCCGGTCGAGATCGGCCCGTGCAATTCAGTCGGCACCGCACCGGTCGCACCCGGCTCCTGCCCAGGCAGACCGAAGTCCCTGATCCTCTTCGGATGCGCGGGATCGGAGAGATCATAGATCTGCGTCATGCGCCGCGTGCGCCAGTCCGGTGCGCCGGACACCAGGAAGGCAATGCCGGTGTCGCATTCCCAGAAATTCTTGTGCGTGTCCTTCAACCCACCGATCCGGGTGATGAGCACGGGATTGGCGGGATCGGCGACGCTCCAGATCTCATGCGCCTCGCTGCCGAAGGTGCGCAGCATGTAGATCGCGTTGCGATCGCCCTTCGGCAGATCCTTGCCGTCGCAGATCCGCACCATCTGCGCGCCGCCAGATTCGTATTTGCCTTCCTGGCCGGGAATGTGCCGCAGATATTTCGGATGCGCGGGATCGGTGACGTCGACGATCGAGGTGCCATTTGGTTCAGGCTTGCCGGTCATCGGGTTGACGGGATCGGGAATGTCGTCGGTGCCGCCGTGGTGGCCGATATAGGCGATCCATCGGTCGCCCTGGTGATGGATGGTCGGCTGATAGGCGCTGCGCGCCTGCAGATCGCTGGTTCCAACCAGGCGCATGTTGGAGGCTTCGGGCGGGTCGCCGATCTTCTGCTGGGCGCTCGCAGCGTTCGCGAGCAGCACAAGAAGAAACGTGCAGCAAACTGCCGTAACGCGACCACCCATGCGCACCACCCCGAATTCCCAGGCCAATCTACGTTGGCTGTGCGGAACGCTAGCACGGCGATACCGGTGCCCAAACACACGCTCTTGACATGCAACCATTTGGTTGCCTATTATCCGCCCCATGGATGAAGTCTTCAAAGCCCTCGCGGATGCCTCACGGCGGACGCTGCTTGACCGGCTTCACGATCAGAACGGGCAGACGCTCGGTGAGCTCTGCGACGGTCTCGACATGACGCGTCAGGCCGTCACCAAGCACCTTGGGATTCTCGAGGAGGCCAACCTCGTCACCACGATCAAGCATGGCCGCGAGAAGCTGCATTACCTCAACCCGGTTCCGATCCATCAGATCGGCGAGCGGTGGATCAGGAAGTTCGAGCGCGGCAAGCTTGCCGCGCTCAGTGAATTGAAAAGACAATTGGAGAAGCGTGATGAGTAAGCCGGACTACGTCTACGTCACCTATATCGAGACCACGGCCGACAGACTGTGGCACGCGCTGACATCGAGCGAGTTCACCGAACGCTTCTGGTTCGGCTATCGGGTCAGCTCGGACTGGAAGGTCGGCTCGCCCTACCACTTGTCCAAGGACAGCAGCCGCGCCGTTCAGGGCGAAGTGCTGATCGCCGATCCGCCGAGCAAGCTCGCCTATAGCTGGGACGTGGTGAAGGAAGGTCACGCGCGCGAACAGGTCTCGCGCGTGACTTTCGACATCGAACCGCACGGCGGGGTCGTCAAGCTGACCGTGACGCACGACAATCTCGGCCCGAAGACGCTGCGCGACATCTCCGGCGGCTGGCCGATGGTGATTGCGAGCCTGAAGAGCTTCCTCGAGACCGGGCGCGAGCTGCCGGCCGACCTCCTCACCAGTGACGCCAGGGAGGCCTACCATGCCTAAGCCCGAATTCGTCTACGTTACCTACATCGAGACCACGCCGGAGAAGCTGTGGGATGCACTGACATCAAGCGCATTCACGCAGCAGTACTGGTTCGACACCGAGGTGAGGTCGAACTGGACGATCGGTGCGCCGCTCGCGCTGGTGACAAACGGCAAGATCACCGACACCGGCGAGATCCTCGAGATCGACCGCCCGCGCCGCCTCGCCTACACGTTCAAGCACGAGGCCGATCCTGAAATGCGCAAGGAACCGGCAACGAAAGTTGTGTTCACGCTCGAGCCGTTCGGCAATGTCGTGAAGCTGACCGTCACGCATGAGGGCTTCGGCGTGGGCAGCAAACTGCTCGACGGCATTTCCAAGGGCTGGCCGGCGATCCTGTCCGGGCTCAAGAGCCTGCTCGAGACCGGCAAGGCGGTCACGATCCCGCCTGCCGCGCTCGGGATCGACGGCTTCGAATGACAATGAAAATCTATCGAAGGATACGTGCGGACATGAACATCGAGAAATTCAAACCGGCGATCGTCTACGCGATCTACATCGCCGCCACGCCGCAGAAGGTCTGGCAGGCACTGACGAATGCCGAATTCAGCCGGCAGTATTTCTCCGGCAACGCGGTCGAGGTCGATCTTCGCCTCGGCGGCGCATACATCGTGCGCACGCCCGACGGCGCGCTGCATATCTCCGGCGAGGCGATCGAGTGCGATCCCTTGAGGCGGCTGACCGTCACCTTCAACGTTAACTGGCCGCAGCTCGTCGAGAAGCTCGGGCCGACGCTCGTCACCTGGGAGATCGAGCCGGCCGGAGACGGCGTGAAGCTGACCTTGCTGCAATCGCATGATCGCCCGATCAGCGACGACATCTTGTCCGGCGGCCGCACCGGCTGGCCGGCGATCCTCTCCAGCCTGAAGAGCCTCATGGAGACCGGCAAGGCCATGGTGATCCCGATGCAGCCGCCGCAGCGCATGCTGGCCGCGCTGAAGGAATTGGGAATCCCGATGCCGGGCTGAGGTTGGCGAGACATACTCCGCTGTCGTCCCTGCGAAAGCAGGGACCCATAACCACCGCTCCAAGCGGTTGGAATTCGCTGTGGCTCCAGCGTCGCGCAACAATAAACGGCTGTGGTTATGGGTCCCGGGTCGCGCTTCGCTTGCCCGGGACGACGGTGGACAGAGCTAACCCAGCGCCCTTAACTCCCGCCGCAGCACCTTGCCGGTCGCTGTCATCGGCAGGGTGTCGGCGAACTGCACGAAGCGCGGATATTCGTGGGCGGCGAGCTGCACCTTGACGAATTCCTGGATCTCGCGCGCGAGCGCGTCGCTCGGCGCATGGCCGGGCCGCAGCACGATCCAGGCCTTGATCGATTCGGTGCGGATCGGATCGGGAATGCCGACCACCGCCGACATCGCGACCGCCGGATGCTTCATCAGCGTGTGCTCGATCTCGGACGGGCCGACGCGATAGCCGGCGGTGGTGATGACGTCGTCCTCGCGGCTGACGTACCAGAAATAGCCGTCGTCATCCTGCACGCCGAGATCGCCGGTCAGCAGGAACTCGCCGGCATATTTCTTCGCGGTCGCGTCCGGATTGCGCCAGTACTCGAGCATGGTGCAGGGGCACGGCTGGCGCACGCCGATGATGCCACGCTGGCCGCGCGGCAGTTCCTCGCCTCTGTCGTTGACGATGCGGACGTCAAAGCCCGGCGTGGCGCGGCCCATCGAGCCCGGACGGATCGGAAACAGGTTGGAGTTGCTGCCGATCACCAGATTGCATTCGGTCTGGCCGAACACCTCATGGGCATCGATGCCGAAGGTCTCGCGCACCCAGCCGAGCAATTCGCCGCCGAGCGACTCGCCGCCGGTGAAGATGCTGCGCAACCTGACGCCGGAATTCTTCACATCGGCCTGCCGCATCAGCTTCAGCGCGGTCGGCGGCAGGAACACGTTGCGGATGCCGAGCTCGGCCATCATCTGCATCGCCGCTTGCGGCTCGAACTTGCGGGCGCGATGCCCGACCATCGGGATGCCGTGGTACCAGAACGCGAACAGGCCGTTGATCAGGCCGCCGATCCAGGCCCAGTCGGCCGGCGTCCACATCAGGTCACCCGGTTTGGGCAAAAAGTTGTGGCACATCTCGACATTGGGCAGATGCCCGAGCACCACGCGATGCGCATGCAGCGCGCCCTTCGGATTGCCCGTGGTGCCCGAGGTGTAGATGATCAACGCGGGATCGTCGGCCGAGGTGTCGACGATCGCAAATTCCGGGGACGCCGACTTGATCGCGCTCCAGAATGCCTTCGTACCGGGCGGCGTCTTCTCGCTGACGATATAGACGCTCTTCAGCTCGGGCAGGCGATCGCGGATCTTGGCGATCTTCTCCCAACCGGCCTCATCGGTGATGACGGCTTTCGCCGCCGAGTTCGACAGGCGGAATTCGAGCGCGTCCTCGCCGAACAACGCGAACAGCGGGATCGAGATCAGCGCCGCGCGGAACGCCGCCAGATGCGCGACCGGCAATTCGAGCGATTGCGACAGGAACACCGCGACGCGGTCGCCGCGCAACAGGCCATCGGCGGTCAGCACATTGGCAAAGCGGCGCGAGGCGTCCGCGACCTCATCGAACGAGGTGCGCGTGATGCCGCCCTCCTCGTCGACATAGACCAGCGCGAGCCGACCCGTGCCGTCGGCATGGCGGTCGCAGCACGCAGTCGCCATGTTGAAGCGTGCGGGAACATCCCAGCGGAAGTTGCGATAGAGTTCGTCGTAGGTTTTGGCTTCCTGAAGCATGGCCGCAGACTAGACCATCGCCGTCAGACCACAAACCCCTCCTTGCGGGGAAGCGGTCAGGCGGCCGCCCGCTGCATTGCCATCTCGGCCTCGAGGCTTTCGCGGTCGCGATAGATCGACGCGACCGCGAGCACGCGCCCGCCGCGCTTGTAGCGGAGCATGCAGTCCCTGCCGGCGATGCTGCCGTCCACCGCGATCTCGTCCCACTGCTCGGCGTGGCCGACATAGTTGATCGGCACGTCGTAATGCTGGCTCCAGAAGAACGGCACCGCATCGAACACCTCGCGCTGCCCGAGCATATTCCGTGCTGCGGTCTGGCCCTGGCGCTCGGCCACCACCCAATGCTCGACCCGGATGTTCTCGCCGCTGTGCGGATCGGGCCAGCGCGCGATGTCGCCGGCCGCGTAGACGCCGGAGACACTGGTCTCGAGATAGGCGTTCACCTTCACACCGCGATCGATCGCGAGCCCGGCGCCTTCAGCCAGCGCCAGCCGCGGCCTCACACCGACACCGAGCACGATGAGGTCGGCATCGAGCACCGGCCCGCTCTTCAGGCGCGCGCGCTTGCCCTCGATCGCGGTCAGCGTGTCGCCGAGGTGGAAGACGACGCCATGCTCCTCGTGCAGCGCGCGAACGAAATCGCCCATCTCAGGCCCGAGCACGCGCTCTAGCGGCCGCTGCTCCAGCCCGACCACGTCAACCGCGATCTCCCGCGCGCGCAACGAGGCGGCAACCTCGAGCCCGATGAAGCTCGCGCCGATCACGACCGCGCGGCGCGCTCCACTGGCCGAGGCGATGATCGCGCGGCAATCATCGAGCGTGCGCAGCACGTGAACGTGGGGCTGATCCGCGCCGGGGATCGGCAGCCGCACCGGCTCCGCGCCGGTTGCCAGCAGCAGCCGGTCATACGGAATTGTTTCGCCGCCGGCGAGCACCACATTGCGGCGGCTGGGATCGATCGACTTGACCACAGTCCCCAGCCGTAGATCGATCGCCGCGTCAGTATAGAAACTGTCCGGCTTCAGCGGCAGCCAGTCCTCCGGCGCGCTGCCGGCGAGGAAGTCTTTCGACAGATTCGGCCGATCCACCGGCGGCGCGGTCTCGCCGCTCAGCATGACGATGCTGCCGCGGTAGTCCTGCCGCCGCAGCATGTCGGCGGCAGCAAAGCCCGCCGCGCCTCCGCCGACGATCACGATCCTGCCGGGCGCATCGACCGGGCCCCTGACACGAGGTTTCGGCTGCTCGCGCTTCTCGCGCACGATGATGCGATCGCCCTCGCGCTCGACCTTCCAGACCGCGAGCGCGGTGAAGGCGGGTGCTTCGGTCGCTTCACCGGTGCGAATATCAAAACAGGCGTGATGCCAGGGGCAATGGACGATCTCGCCCTCGACCAGGCCGTCGGCGAGCGGGCCGTGGTAGTGGCTGCAATGCGCGTCGATGGCGAAGATGTCCGCCCCCGAACGCACCAGCAGCACGTCCGCGTCGCCGACATGGCCGAGCAACATCGCGCCTGGGAAGTCGGGGAGTGCCACACCTTGTGTCAGATCCGGACCGGAAGGAGCTTGCTGATCGGCCATGGCCTGTCTCCAATTTATCCAGGACTTCCACCTCGAGGGCGCCGGCTCTCGGCAAGCCGATCTCAGCTTCCCTGCATGTAGCGGACGGGGTTCTCCTGATCCGCCTTGAAGATATCGGCGGCCTCGGCGAACAGCGCCGCAACGGCAGCCTCCTTCAGATCAACAAACGCCTCGAAGCTGAAATTGTTGCCGCCCGCCCGCAATTCGCCGAGCTGGCCGGCGTAGCAGGACACCAGCGGCTTGCCGCCACGGGTCACCGCGACATAGACGCTGATGTAGTTCTTCTGCAGCGCCACCCCGATCACCGGCCAGACCGTCGTCTTGCCGGACTTGATCGCGTAGCGAAACTGACCGTAGCCGATCATGTTCATGCGCATGCCGGCCTCGCCGGCCGGTGTGCCCGCATGAAAGTGCCGCTTGAGCGAAGGCGCGGCCTTTCGCATCAGCGCATGGACCTGTTCAAGATCCGCGGTCCGGCCGGGATCGAAGGCGAGGTAAGCTTCCAGACTGTCCGCCGCGACACGAAACATCGGAAGCCTCCGCCGCTATCCTGCCAGTGCCGCCTTGACGAGGCCGCTGGCCTTGCCGAAATCCATCTGGCCGGCGTATTTCGCCTTCAGGGCGCCGATTACCTTGCCCATGTCCTTGATCCCGGCAGCATTGGTCTCGGCGATGATGGCCGCGATCGCGGCCTTCACGTCGTCGTCGGACATCTGCTTCGGCAGGTAGGCGGAGATCACGGCAATCTCCTCGCGCTCCTGGGCGGCGAGCTCGGCGCGGCCGCCCTTGTCATAGAGCTCGACCGATTCTTGGCGCTGCTTGATCATCTTCTGCAAGACGCTCAGAAGGTCGGTATCCGAGAGTGGCGGCTTGCCCTGCCCGCGCGCGTCGATGTCGGCGTTCTTGATGGTCGAATTGACCATGCGCAGCGTGGAAAGCTTGCGCTCGTCCTTCGCCTTCATCGCTTCCTTGACCGCAGTATTGATATCGTCGCGCAGCATTGTCGCCTCACTCAAGACCGCACCGCAAACTCGTGGCGCACCGTAGATTCCAAGTCTATATAGGCACTTGCATGGGAACTGGAAAGCATCTCGCGACACTTGCGTTCTGTCTCGCGCTGCTATGGGCGAGCCGTTTTGGCCCCTACGCCTGCGCAACGCTTCCGGGCTTTGCCCAGGAAATCAGCTCCTCCTGGCTCAGCCTGACGGCAAGCGGCTTCCTCTTGATCGCATTCCTGTATGTGCCGGCCTACGATTTCGTATCCTGGCTGTCCTACCGGCTCGGTTGGGACAAGGATTTCGACCCGATCGCGATCTATCCCGAGATACAACGACCGGGCCAACAGCCGATCTCGCAAAGCACCAAGCGCTTTCTCTATCCGCTCGATCTTGCCATCGTCGGCTTTGTGCTCCTGCCACTGTGGACAAAAGCCGCCCGTTGCGGCTGATGGCAATCAGTTCCTGAGCCATTCGACCAGCGCGTCGGCGCAGGCCTGCGGCAGCTCCAGCTGCGGCAGGTGACCGCAATTGGCGAGCACCACGAGCTTGGCCCCGGGAATGCCGTTGGCCATCTCGTCCGACAACGCGTTCGGCACGGTGTTGTCGGTATCCGACGTCAGCACCAGGGTCGGGCATTTGATCCAGGCCATGCTCGGTCGTGAATCCGGCCGGCTGAGCACGGCGTTTTGCTGACGGATGAAGGCCTCGGCGCCGACGTCCTCGCTCATGTCCTCGACGATCTTCCGGAGGCCTGCATCCCCTTGCCGCGACGGATGCACGAACCCCGGAAACAGCTCGTCGACCACGCTCCGGTACTGACCGGTTTTGGCACGCTCGATCATGCCGCGGCGGCGTGCGGTCGCCTCCGGCGTGTCGGCCCGCGCCTGGGTGTTCATCAGCGCCAGTTTCGCGACCCGCTCGGGCGCCTGACGCATGATCTCGAAGGCGATGTAGCCGCCCATCGAGTGCCCGGCGAGCGCAAAGCGCGGCGGCGCCTCGGCCAGGATCCGGCGGGCGATCGCCCCCATGTTGTCGTCCCTGACATGGTTGGCGACCGTGACCGGCCCACACCGCCACAGCGCCGGGATGACAGGGGCAAAGATCCGCGGCGAGCAGATGACGCCCGGGACGAGCAGGATCGGCATCGTATTGTCCATGCGGGAGCTCCGGACCGGGTCATTTTCGGCAAGCAAACGGCCGCTTCAGGGAACTTTAGATTAAAAGGCCGTTGCGGCCTGTCAAATCGGCGGACATTGCCGTGTGAATCCGTGCCCTTTCGCTTTGACGCCGCAGGGTGCGGCGACTATTTAAAGGGCTCATGACAACCCCCGAAAACGCTCCCGCCTGGCCGGACCACAAACCGACCGCGCTCCTTGTGCTCGCCGATGGTACCGTGCTGGAAGGCTTCGGTCTCGGCGCGGAAGGCCACGCCGTCGGCGAGGTCTGCTTCAACACCGCGATGACCGGCTATGAGGAGATCCTCACCGATCCGTCCTATGCCGGCCAGATCATCACCTTCACCTTCCCGCATATCGGCAATGTCGGTACCAACGAGGAAGACATCGAGACGGTGAACATGGCGGCGACGCCAGGCGCGCGCGGCGTGATCCTGCGCTCGGCAATCACCGATCCCTCGAACTACCGTGCCACCCGCCACCTCGATCAGTGGTTGAAGGCGCGCGGCATCATCGGCCTGTCCGGCATCGATACAAGGGCGCTGACCGCGCTGATCCGGTCCAAGGGCATGCCCAACGCCGTGATCGCGCACGCCAGGAATAGCGAGTTCGACCTGCACGCCCTGAAGGAAGAGGCCCGCGAATGGCCCGGCCTCGAGGGCATGGACCTGGTGCCGATGGTCACCTCCGGCCAGCGCTTCACCTGGGATGAGACCCCCTGGGAGTGGGGCAAGGGTTTTGGCCAGCAGACCGCGCCGGAATTCAACGTGGTCGCGATCGACTACGGCATCAAGCGCAACATCCTGCGTCTGCTCGCGGGTGTCGGCGCCAAGGTGACCGTGGTGCCGGCAACGACGGCAGCCGAGGATATCCTGGCGATGAAGCCGGACGGCGTGTTCCTGTCGAACGGCCCCGGCGATCCCGCCGCCACCGGCAAATACGCCGTGCCGGTCATCCAGAAGGTGATCGCGTCGGGGACGCCGACCTTCGGTATCTGCCTCGGCCATCAGATGCTCGGCCTCGCCGTCGGCGCCAAGACCATGAAGATGCATCAGGGCCACCACGGCGCCAACCATCCGGTCAAGGACGAGACCACCGGCAAGGTCGAGATCACCTCGATGAACCACGGCTTCGCGGTCGACCAGGCGACGCTGCCCGCCGGCGCGACCCAGACCCATATTTCGCTGTTCGACGGCTCCAATTGCGGCATCGCGCTCGAGGGCAAGCCGGTGTTCTCGGTGCAGTACCACCCGGAAGCGTCGCCCGGCCCGCGCGACTCGCACTATCTGTTCCAGCGGTTTGCCGATCTGATGCGGAAGAAGAAGGCCGCGTAGATCCCGATCGTCATTGCCGGGCTTGCCGCCTTCGCCTAGGCTTCGGCGCGCCTCGCACCGTTGGCCTCGTCGAAGCCTTGGCGTAGACGGGACCCGGCAATCCATCCCTTGAAGAAAGATGGATGCCCGGATCAAGTCCGGGCATGACAGCTGTTGTGCCCAGCTGGCACCGACAGCGACAATGCGCCTTCGATCGCATTACGGGAAACACCGACATGACCGACAGCGCCACCCCAGAGCCCGTCTACGGCGTCTCCTCGCTGGAGGTGATGGCGTCGATGCCGGGGCTCGACTTCGTGCGCGGCATCTTCGCCCGCACGCTGCCGGAGCCGCCGATCATGGAGAACGTCGAGCCGTTCGACTGCACCGCCGAGCCGGGTCATGTGGTGATCCACAGCATCCCCGGGCTGCGCCACTACAACCCGATCGGCTCGGTGCACGGCGGCTATGTTGCGATCCTGCTCGATTCCGCGATGGCGCTCGCGGTGCAGACCACGCTGCCGAAGGGTTCGGGCTACACCACGCTGGAGTTCAAGATCTCCTTTGTCCGCGGCATGAGCCAGGACACGGGCAAGATCCGCACCGAGGGCCGGGTGCTCAACGCCGGCCGTCGCGCCGCGACCGCCGAAGGCCGCATCACCGACGGAAACGGCAAGCTGATCGCGCACGCCACCACGACCTGCATGGTGTTCGAGCTTCCCAAAAGCGCCTGAAGGCGTCAGCGTCTTCGCGCATTGGAGGCATGACTTACAGCGCTGGATTGGCGGCAGTGCTCTGTGATTGAGTCTCCCGATCCGAGATCAGGCAACATGATCCGGCCTGCGAAGGGAACGCCCGATGACCTCAGCCAATTCAGACATGACCATCCGCGACATCCGCGTGACGATGCTGCGGCTGCCCTGGGCCGACGACCGCTGGCTGAAAGGCGCAGCACTCGGCGCGACGCGCGACATCCTGATCTGCGACGTCGAGACGTCGAGCGGCATCACCGGCATGGGCTATCTGTTCGTGTTCCGCCCGGCGATGCAGTCGATCGCGGCCTGTCTCGACGAGTGCATCCTCCCGCGCGTGATCGGCAAGGATGCCACCGCGATCGAGTCGATCTGGCGCGATCTGTGGACGGCGACGATGACCTATGGTCGCGGCGGCATTGCCGCGATGGCGATGTCGGCGCTCGACATCGCGCTGTGGGATGCGGTGGGAAAACGCGCCGGCCTGCCGCTGCACCGGCTGTGGGGGCACTACCGCTCGGAAATCCCGATCTATGGTTCCGGCTGCTTCCGCGGCGCCGGCGGTGACGGGATGATCGAGAAGGCGCTGCATTTCGTCAAGCAGGGCTACAAGGCGATCAAGATGCAGGTTGCGCATGTCCACACGCCGGCGCAGGATCTCGACAATGTGCGCCGCATGCGCGAGGCACTCGGGCCCGACATCGACATCATGATCGACGTCAACATGGGCTGGAGCGCCGATGTCGCCATCGAGATGGGACGCAAGTTCGAGAAATACGACATCTACTGGCTCGAGGAGCCGGTGCCGGCCGATGATTTTGTCGGCTATCAGCGCATCGCGGCGGCGCTCGACATGCGCGTCGTCGGCGGCGAGACGCATTTCACGCGCTACGATCTGCGGCCGTTCTTTCTCAATCCCTGCCTGCCGATCCTGCAACCCGACCCGATGCGCGGCGGCATGACCGACCTGCGCAAGATCGCGGCGCTCGCGGACACGTTCGGCATCACCATCGCACCGCATCTGTTCCCCGAACTCAATGTGCACCTGCTGGCTTCGATCCCGAACGGCATCTGGTGCGAGAACATGGCCCTGATCGACGACCTCTGGGTCGATCCGCCGGAGATTGCCAATGGCATCATCACCGCGCCGGAGCGGCCGGGCCATGGGCTCAAATTCAAGGAGGACGTGCTGAGGTTCAAGATCTAGCGGGAACGGTTCCGGACCGACGGTTTGATATCACCGCCCCTCGCAACGCTGGAGAGCCGCCATGTCGGTGGTGAGTAAGGACGCCGAACCGCTGACCTTCGTCTTTCAGGACGACGGCCTGGTGCCGAACAATCCGATGCCGTTTCTGGTCTACAAGGCCGCGATCGACGTCAGCACAAATCCGGAGGTCATGATCGAGCAGCTGTTCGGCGGCAATGGCTGGGGCGCGATGTGGCGGAACGGCGTCTACGACTTCGCGCACTACCACGCCACCGTGCACGAGGTGCTGGGCGTCGCCCGCGGCAGCGCGCGCGTGCAGTTCGGCGGCGAACATGGCCGCGCGCTGGAAATCGCGGCCGGCGACGTCGCGATCCTCCCCGCCGGCACCGGGCATCAATGCCTGTCGGCGAGTGGCGACTTCAGCGTGGTCGGCGCCTATCCGCCGGGCCCGCCGATGGACCTGCAACGGCCGACGCCGGAGAACCACGCCCGGGCGCTGAAGACGATCCCGCAGGTGGCGATCCCCGCGACCGATCCGGTGATGGGCAAGGATGGGCCGCTGGTGCGGCTGTGGAGGCGATAGGCACTGCGTTGCGGCGCCGAGCTTGCGCACCGGCTCAGCGAGCCGATCGATGGCGGCGAAGATCGCGTCCGCCTGCTCAGCAACAAATGGCAATCATGGAAATGCCGGCCGCTGACGTGGCCGCAAAAATTCTTGGTCTTGAGGTAGGGCACGAAGGCGCCGGCCGGAAGCGTGTTGAACGAGGCGGAGAGATCTTGTCAGTCCTGGCTTTGCTCGCGCTGGACCTTCCTGTTAGGAACCCCGTAGTTCGGCGCATTGAACATTGGCCACCGGACCGCTAACGCATCATCAGCCCACCTGTTCCTGGAAGTCAGGAACCCGTTCTGCCGGATACCAAGCGCGATGGATGAATGGATCGACTATTACGATTCCACGCATA